>NZ_JDST02000013.1:0-56005 GCF_000584975.1 Candidatus Accumulibacter cognatus
ACAAACGGGGCCACCTCTGTCATCGCAATGCGATGGAGGCAGATGGGTTTCAATGTGATCTGCAACCGCCACTTTCTGCAGCGTGTGCCCACCATGCCCCTCCTGTCCGCCATTTGGGCGCTCTCCTCCCTTGCGCAGCGACTTGGGTTGGGGCTTGGCAAGCCCATCCGAGGACGGTGGCTTGCTTGAATTGCGGCTGTTTTGCGCAAGGCGCGCTACCAGTTCATCTCCCTTCGCTTGCAGCGTGGTGACTTGAACCGTCAGACTCCGCACCCACGACCACAGATCGCGGATCAGTTGATCTTTCTCGGCAACGCTCAGTCTGCTCAAATCGGGAAGCTCATCCATGGCCTCAACATTAATGTGAAAAAACCCGGCTTTCGGGCGCAAAAAAGAATCGCAGACGATGACGTCGCGATGCCAAGAAAAGAGCGTGGCAGGATCGCTCAGATGCCTCGGTCAAGCACCACCCCTGGTGCCTCTAACTTTGGCTGGCGAGCAGACCGTGCCTTTGAATGTTTCATGATACGCGGGGTGGCTACCTGTCCTGCAATGACCGTTAGGTTCGGCAGTTAGCGCAGATTGGGCAGGTTTGGTATTCAATTCGGTGGTCTTCTGCTACCTTGTTGCCGGAAGCCATCCCGATTACGACAGCCTGGCGATGTTCCTCTGGCGTATTCTTGACGAACTGAGCGAGCTGTTTCTGCAGGACCTGGCTTGGAGATGGCCCACGAAATAAAGCTGTTCAGGCCGGGTAACGTCTGCCTCGACGGCACGAAGTTCAAAGCCAACGCATCGAGGCCCAGGGCGCTCTCGCACGGCCACATCGAACAGCGGGAAGCCCAGCTCAAGGCCGGACTGCAGGAAACTTTTCGCCTTGGCGGAACAGGCCGATCAGGCCGACGTTTTAGACGGCGTGGCGTCAGCCTGCCCGAAGAAATCAAGCAGCGGCGAGAAGAACATCCATGCATGCGAGGCGGCCGGCATCGATCCGGTGATCTCGGTGGCTTGCGACGAGAATCCTCCAGCCTGGCGGGAGTGGCACCGCGAACCGGCAGAATGCGACAACCCTGCAGACCCTATCGCATCGCTTGAAAACCCCAGCGGGACGAGCGCTCTACGCCTATTGCGAAAGCAGACGGTCGAGCCGGTCTTCGGAACCATCGAATCGGTCATGGGCTATTGCCCGTTCTCGCTACGCGGTTTGAAGCAGGTCACGGACGAGTGGACGCTGGTCTGCCTGGAGTGGAACTTGAAGCGCATGGCCAAATTGTGCCTACAGTAGGGAAAATGATCGGAAAACCTTCGACAAGGCCGGAGAGTCGACAAGTTCCGGGCTTCTCATTCCGCATGAAGAAATTTGGCAGTTTTCCAAACCTTAAGTCTGACGGCTGTTAGGGCGTACTGGTTCGCGAGGCACGCGCAGGGATCTACAATCCCAGCCAGCGCGAGATGATGTTTCGCTGCATCTCTGAAGTTCCCGAGTAGATCGTTCCCGCGACGGCGTCACGCAAGACTCGCTCGACTTCGTACTCGACCATGAAGCCGTAGCCTCCATGCAACTGCACGCAGTCGAGCGCGGATTGCAGTAGCGACTCGCTCACGAACAGCTTACCGATAGACGCGTCGAGGGACGCGCTACGCGAGTTGCCGAGTTTCCAGGCAGCTCGATAGGCGAGCAGGCGCGCCGCTTCGAGCTGGACCTTCATGTCGGCGATCTTGTGCGAGACCGCCTGGAACTTGCCGATGCTCTGATTGAACTGGTTGCGCGATCTCGCATAGCCGACCGCCGTTTCCAGCAGCCGTTCCATCACTCCGACATGTCCGGCGACGAGCAGAGCACGTTCCCAATCCATGGCCGTACCGAAAACGGCGGATCCGGCCCCTACTTTTCCGAGCACTGCGTCGTCGGGAACGAACATGTCCTGAAAGACCAATTCACCGATCGGCGATGTGCGCAAACCCATCTTTGCGAACGGCTTGCCGGTCGTCAGGCCCTGTTGCCCAGCATCCACCAGGAAGCTGCTGACCCCGCCGTGGAAACCCTTGCCAGGATCGGTCACCGCGAAGATGATTGCTACGTCTGCGACCGGGCCATTTGAGATGAAGGTCTTGGTTCCGTTGATCTTCCAGCCCCCGTCCACCTTTTCGGCGCGGGTGCGCATCGAAAACGTGTCCGAACCCGAGCCTGGCTCGGTGATCGCATGCGATCCGATCCAAGTTCCGTCGCACAATCCCGGCAGATAACGTTGCTTCTGGGCGTCGGTCCCGTGCCGCCAGATCGGCACGACGCAAGCCAGCAGATGCGCCGACAGAGAGAACACCAGGCCGCCATCGTGGCAGGCAGAGCCAAGTGCTTCCAGGGCGATCGCACAAGTCAGCGGATCGACATTGGAACCGCCGTACTGTTCAGGAACAGGCAAACCCTGGATGCCGATCTCTCCGCATTTGCGCCATAGATCCCGGGAGAACTCATGGTTGTGATCGCGCTCGATCACTTTCTGGTTCAGCGTACCCTTGGCGAATCTGACGATGTTGTCTCGCAGCAATCGCTGCTCTTCCGAGAAAGAAAAATCCATCAAGCCATCTCCTTCAGGCGCTGGTAGTCGATTTTGTCGGTCGAGGTTTTGGGAAGTGACGGCTGCCAGACGAAACGGTCCGGGATCATGTACAAGGGCAGATTCTCGCCGCAAAAGCGTTTCATTTCGATCAACGACGGTACGGTCTGCACCTTGCAGCTCAGGTGTGCGACGATCCTGACGCCCGCTTCCTCATCGGGAACGGAGACGACTGCAGCTTCCTTCACTTGCGCATGCTTGTACAGACCGGCTTCGATTTCGCCGAGTTCGACGCGATAGCCGCGCCGTTTGACCATACGATCGCGCCGCCCACGGTAGATGTAGCAGCCATCGGATTCCTCGACGACGATGTCGCCCGTCTTGTACCACCGTGTTCCTTGCGGATCGACTAGGAAACTATTCACGGTCTGCTCGGGGAGTCCCCAGTAACCCTGCATGACCCCCCGGCCCGTGATGCACAGCTCGCCTTCCGCACCTCGCTCGACGGTCGTGCCGCTCTCATCAACTACTTTTCCGAGCAGGTGCGAGCAGACCTGCCCGATCGGATAGGGCACAGAGCGATCATCCGGTACCGGAGTGATGACCTCGTAGAAGGTGCAGACATTCGTTTCGGTTGGGCCGTACAGGTTGAAGTATCGCGGTTGCGTCCACAAACCGCAGAGGATGCGCAGGTGCTTGACGGGGAAAACCTCACCGGCGAACAACACGTGGCGTAGAGCCGGGAACGCGAGGTTGGCGAGGTTTCCGAACTGTGCGAGCAGGCCCAGAATCGATGGTGCCGAGTACCAGATCGAAATCCTGTGCTCCGCGATAATTCTTGCCAGACGCATCGGATCCTTGCCAACATCTTCCGTGATCAGCACGAGCGCGGCACCATGCTTCAAGGAAACGTGCAGATCAAGAATCGAGAGGTCAAAATGAAACGGTGCATGCGCGGAGAAAATATCCGTCTCTCGCGGTTCAAAGACCTCGGAACACCAGTCGACAAAACTGACGGCATTCTGGTGCGACAGCATCACGCCTTTGGGTTTTCCTGTTGATCCTGAGGTGTACAGGATATAGGCGAGATCGTCATCGTCGGGGCTGGCGTCTGTCTCCTGCGCTGACGGAAGGGCACTCGGTTGCGTACCGAGCCACCGCTCCAGGGCCCGTCCGGCACACACGTCGTCGAGAGCAATCACCTGCGGTGCCGCTCCGATGGCGTCGAGTTCAGCGCAGAACTTTTCTGTGACGCGGCTCTCGCTGAACACCAACTTCACCCCACAGTTGTGCATGATGTATGCGTTGCGAGCTGGCGGCGCACCCGGATCAACCGGTACATAGGCTGCGCCGGCGCGCAGGATCGCGTAAATCGCGGCGACGGTATCGATTGACTTGCGCAGGTACAGACCAACCCGGTCACCGCGACCGATGCCACGTGCGCGCAGTTGATCGCACGTGCGGCCCGACAAATCGGCAAGTTGTCCATAGCTGATCTCTCCATCGCCGGGTTCGACGACGGCTATGCGTTCCGGAAAACGCTCGGCGGCGGCAAGAAACGCCTGGTGCAATGCCCGAGTGCTCATCATCAATTCACTATTGTTTGGCCTCGATGGTGGCTACCATCTGGGCAAGGGTATCCATGTTCTCCTTATCGGTTTCGTGCGCCTCGAGCGTAATCCCGAAGCGTTCCTCGATGAAGAGCACAAGCTTGAGCGTCGCAATCGAGTCAAGAATCCCGCTGCTAATCAGCGGAAGGTTATCGGTCACGTTCTCGGGGTTTTCGCCCGGCAGGAACTCCTGGATGATGTAATTCTTTATTGCCTGTTTCAGTTCTTCTGTACTCATGTGATCCCCGTTAGTCTAGTTTGTCAAACTACTGTGCTTGGCCGATGCCAGCGGTATTGAACACTTGGTCGCGTCGTTCGAGAAGTCTCTGGTACAGGTGCTCTGCGATCAGGCGATGGCCTTGCGTGTTCGGATGGTCATCCCACTCGGCAAGCCGCAACTGGTTGATGTCGCGGCCCTTGTAGAGGTCGTCCAGATCAATGATCAGGAAGCCCGCACCCGCTGCGATCGCGAGGGTATCGGCCGTCTCCTCTCGCCACGACCCATCGGTAACCTGTGGCAGGAAAAGCAGGATCGAGATGGTGCCGCCGGCGCGCGCGCGCGCCGCGATCGATCCGTAGACGAAATTCAGCATTTCCTTGCGGTATGGCGTCAGGCGCTTGAGTGCCTCGGCTTCCTCCATCTCCGGCGTGACCCCTGAGCGCTGAACGATCTGTCGCAACTCCTCGTAGGGGATGTCGATCCGCTTTCTGACCGCCTCGGTAAGGTAAGCCGCGGCACGCGACAGCTCGCGTCCGGTCGCGACGTAGATCACAGCATTCGGCCGAAACTGCATGGCCTTCTCAAAGGCCACGAGTTGCTGCAGCGGTTGATAACCTGGAACGCCAAAGTTCAGGAATTCATAGTGGTCGATGTCAACGATCGGTCGCTCGGCATTCAGGCGCTCTTCCACGAGCGCTTCAAAGGTTTCACCGTCTCCTACACCCCAGCCCATCACCGAAGATGCGCCGAGGACTGCGGCACGAAAGACACCGGCAGCGGGTTCCAGTGCGTAGTCACGATCCCGCATTCCCCACCGATTGATGGTGATATCACCGTATTTGGTGCGAGAAACGAAAGACGGGATCAGTTCCGTTTGCGCAAAGCCGCCGTCAAAACGCTTCAGATTGGCATTGTCGACGTCCAGCCAGTTGGCGGGTTTCTTGGTATAGACCTCCCAGAGCTGCGAGTTGAAACGGTCTACCGACAGAAGGTTTTCATAATAGCCTTTCTCGAGCTTGGCTTGATCAAGGCGGCTCAACTGTCCGGAACGTAGCGAATGCACGATCGTCGCGATATCCGGGCTAATCCGGGTGGCTACCCCTTCGATACTGATCAGAATCAGTCCAATCAATGCGACGACAGTGACGATGCGTGAGCGAATCCACTCGCTTTCTTCCTGCGCCGAGACCTTGATGTTGCGCAAGGTCTCCTTGGGGATCGAGCCGACGGCAACCACCAGCAGGACGACGGCCGGCCAGGCCAGAACCTGCCAGCTGAAGTCGCCGTGTAGGGCGCCCCATAAGGAGAACCAGTCGCCCAGGCTTTCCGCAGTCCAGAAAGACCAGAGGACACAGATGAACCAGAAGGTGCCGTAGGTCTTCACGATCGAAAGAAGGACATCGCGCAGGGTTCGCTTCTTCGCCGCAATGCTTCGCGACCGTCCGTGCTTGATCTCGTAGAGCGAGTTGAGCACCACCAGAACGCCCAGGATCGCCCAGAAGAGGATGTCCTGTGGCACGAAGAGCAGCGTTCCACGCAGCCAGAACCATTGGTAGGCGTGCAGGAACCAGGTCATTACGAAAACATAGAGCGTCGCGATTACCAGGGCCTTGGTCGCCCCCAGTTTTTTCAGTTTGAACACCACCGGGTAATAGAAGACCTTCTGCATGAAGTCTTTCCAGTAGATGTTGATGCGCCGCCAGAAATCCGTGAAGCTCGTCGCCAGCAGGTAGCGGTTGTGCGTTTCCGAGAGACGGAAACCAAACAGGTAAAGCATGCCGATAATCAGGTGAAACAGGCCCGATACGCGGAGGTAGAGCAGGAAGTTCGATACGAGGTAATTCAACAGGTCGGCCGGGGTGTTGACCTCCGAGGGCGCCATCGTAAAGTAATAGTAAATCACCCGATACAGGATCAGATGGATGACCCCGCGGACCATCCAGTCGATGCCGACCTGATAGACACGGTAGGCATCATCGTCGAAATGGCTGCGGCGAAACGCCTTGTAGTCAACCACGGGGAAGAGGGGAAAACAGGCATTCGGCAGCATGAAGAAATAGGCCAAAGCCTGGACTGGCGTTCCCGGTACCTTTTCGTGGCGCAGGTCATAGAAGTATACGATCAGCCGGAACATGAACATCGAGCCGAGAATTGGCCAGATTGCCTCCGACCAGGGAAACGGCAGGAGCTTTGCGCGTTGTGCCGCCAGCAGCGCCCCCACGAGCAACAGCAAGGCTCCTCTGAACGTAAAGGAAACCGGGATATGGCAGATGCCTATCAGGAGCAGACCGATTCCGATCATCCAGGCGCCGTTCTCGAAGCCCATGACGACCCCGATGCCTGTGAAACTCAAGAGCAGAAAGAATGGCAAACGGTAGCGCAGGGGCAACCAGGCATGAATGGCAAAGCCGCCGAAGGCAAGGGCGGCGAGCCGCAGGAAGGCTGCGGATTCGATTTGGAATTGGCGCAAGAGAAGCAAAAGCAACATCAATTGGACACCGACCAATGCAAAATCGAAAATCCTGATCGTGCCTGGCCTGTCGAGGCTGTTTGGTTGTGAAGGAATGGCGTTTGTGGGCATCTTTACCTCAAAACTATCCACAGCATTAGCGATTACTGCCCGCGCCATGGCACGGTGTCCTTGCTATGCCAAAGGCTTGCTGAAAACGTGATAACCAAGAAGGGGTGTTGCAGGCGTAGCGAAGTTCGTACTTCGTTAATACGTAAGTCCAAACCAGCCGGTCAACCTGCGAGAATACACACGTCGATCGGTGAGTGGCGGCGTTCGCGCCGTTAGGGGAGCATAGACCACCAACCAGAAATGTTCCGGAAGTCTTCAGAGCAACGTGGCCGCACTGCCAACTGCTCTCCAAACCATCCCAAGCATATGTGGAGAACAGAAAATCCAAAACTGTCCGCGAGAGTATATGTTCATGATCAACTCAGGTCAATTATTCACACTCGCTATCCCCTCTGCCGGGTCCGGGGCAATCGGGAGCATGCTAAAATAGCAGGCTTCAACAAGACGACGACATTCCTGCCGAAGTCACGTCGCCAGCGGATAGAAGATGGAAGCTTTCGCCAAAGAAACCCTCCCGATCAGTCTCGAAGACGAGATGCGTCGATCGTATCTCGATTATGCGATGAGCGTGATTGTCGGGCGCGCGCTGCCCGACGCACGCGATGGCCTCAAGCCGGTGCATCGGCGTGTGCTGTACGCCATGCATGAGTTGTCGAATGACTGGAACAAGCCGTACAAGAAATCGGCGCGGATCGTCGGCGATGTCATCGGTAAGTACCATCCGCATGGCGACACGGCAGTCTATGATACTATCGTGCGCATGGCGCAGGAATTCTCCCTGCGCTACATGCTGGTCGACGGGCAGGGCAACTTCGGCTCGGTCGACGGCGACAATGCTGCCGCGATGCGTTACACCGAAGTGCGCATGGCGCGTATCGGGCACGAATTGCTTGCCGACATCGACAAGGAAACCGTTGATTTCGGACCTAACTACGACGGCTCGGAGGAAGAGCCGCTGGTCATGCCAGCGCGCATTCCGAACCTTCTGATCAACGGCTCGTCGGGAATTGCGGTCGGCATGGCGACCAATATTCCGCCGCACAACCTCGGCGAAGTGATCGACGCCTGCCTCGCGTTGCTTGACAACGCCGAGATCGGCGTCGACGATCTGATCGATCTGCTGCCAGCACCCGACTTTCCGACCGCCGGCATCATCTACGGCCTTGCCGGGGTCCGCGAGGGCTATCGCACCGGGCGGGGACGCGTCATCATGCGCGGCAAGGTGCACTTCGAGGAACTGGAGAAGGGCAACAATCGTCAGGCGATCATCATCGACGAACTGCCTTACCAGGTGAACAAGCGAACGTTGCTCGAACGGCTCGGCGAACTGGTCAACGAAAAGAAGATCGAAGGCATTTCCGATCTGCGCGACGAGTCCGACAAATCGGGCATGCGGGTGGTGATCGAGCTGAAGCGTGGCGAAGTGGCTGAAGTGGTGCTCAATTGTCTGTACAAGCAGACGCAACTGCAGGACACCTTCGGCATGAACATGGTTGCCTTGGTCGATGGGCAGCCGCGCCTGCTCAACCTCAAACAGATGCTCGAATGTTTTCTCTGGCACCGGCGCGAGGTGTTGACCCGTCGAACCGTTTTTGAATTGCGCAAGGCACGCGAGCGAGCGCACATCCAGGAAGGCCTGGCGGTGGCGCTCGACAATGTCGACGAGATCATCGCCCTGATCAAGGCTGCGCCGACGCCGGCCGATGCTCGCCGCGGGCTGATGACCAAGCCCTGGACTTCGCCGACGGTGGCCGAGATGCTGCGGCGGGCGGCGCTCGATGCAACCCGCCCAGAAGGGCTGGGTCGCGAATTCGGCCTGACGGAGAACGGCTACCTGCTCTCGGAAGCACAGGCACAGGCGATCCTCGAACTGCGCCTGCAGCGCCTGACCGGCCTCGAACGCGACAAGATCGTGACCGATTACGGCGAACTGCTGGAGCGCATTGCTGACCTGATGGACATCCTGGCGCGACCCGAGCGCATCACCGAGATGATCGTCGACGAATTGACCGGCATCCGTGCCCAGTTCTCCGACAGGCGTCGCTCGGAGATCGTCACCCACACCCAGGATCTCGGCATCGAGGATTTCATCACCCCGGCCGACATGGTGGTAACGCTTTCGCATACCGGTTACATCAAGGCGCAGCCGCTCGCCGACTATCGGGCACAGCGGCGGGGTGGACGGGGCAAGCAGGCGGCAGCGATGAAGGCGGACGATTTCGTCGACCATCTGTTCGTGGCCAATACGCACGATTTCATTCTCTGCTTCACCAACAGGGGGCGCGTCTACTGGCTGAAGGTCTATGAGGTACCGCAGGGAACGCGCAGCAGCCGCGGCAAGCCGATCGTCAACCTGTTTCCCTTCGAGGATGGCGAGAAAATCAGTGCCATCCTGCCGGTCAAGGAGTTCGCCGACGATCGCTACATCTTCATGTGCACCGCCAACGGCACGGTCAAGAAGACGCCACTGTCGGACTTCTCCAACCCTCGCAAGGCAGGAATCATCGCTGTCGCCCTCGACGAGGATGATGTTCTGATCGGCGCCGAGATCACCAATGGTCTGCAGGATGTGGTGTTGGTTTCCGACGTCGGCAAAGCGGTGTGGTTCGACGAGGAGGAGGTTCGCCCGATGGGGCGTACCGCGCGCGGCGTGCGGGGCATGCGGCTCGCGGACCAGCAACAGGTGTTGTCGCTGTTGGTTGCTGACAACGATCAACAGACGGTGCTGGTGGCCACCGAGAACGGTTTTGGCAAACGCACGATTCTCGCAGATTTCCGTCATTCCGGTCGCGGCACGCAGGGGGTCAAGGCGATTGCCGCCAGCGAACGCAACGGCAAGGTCGTTGCCGCTCGCCTGGTGCGTGACGAAGACGAGATCATGCTGATCACCACCGGTGGCGTGTTGATCCGCACGCGCGTGCGCGAGATTCGCGAACTTGGGCGCGCGACCCAGGGAGTGACGCTGATCGCGCTCGACGCTGGAGAGAAGCTCGCCGGTCTGGAAAAGGTCGTCGAGAGCGAAGACGACGTCGAAGGGGTTGAGCCCCCGGCGGATGGCGAGGACACCGCCGCGGTCGAGCTTTCCGTTACCGATCCGGAGCAGGGGTAGGGTGGTCCGCATGTTCGACCGCGTACCTTGCTTGACCGACCGGCCGCGATTGCACACAGGATATGCCTGGTGAGCGGCGACCTGCAGAGCGAACTGGCGCTCGTTCGCCAGCAGATCGATGGCCTTGACAGGCAATTGCTGGACTTGCTGAACCGGCGTGCCCGCTATGCGCAGCAGGTCGGGGAGATCAAGGCGCGCCATGGTGAGGCCGGCTTCATCTATAGGCCCGAGCGTGAAGCGCAGGTGCTGCAGCGGATTCAGGAGATCAACCCAGGGCCGCTGTCGAACGAGAGCGTGACCTGGTTCTTCCGGGAAGTGATGTCGGCTTGCCTGTCGCTTGAACAGCCGCTGGGCATTGCCTTCCTGGGACCGCTCGGTACTTTCTCGGAAAGCGCAGCGATCAAGCATTTTGGTCATGCCGCACGCCCGATGCCCCAGATTTCGATCGACGATGTCTTTCGCGAAGTCGAATCCTGTCATGCCGACTACGCTGTGGTGCCGATCGAAAACTCGACCGAGGGTGCCGTCGGACGCACCCTCGACCTGCTACTGACGACGCCGCTCAAGGTCTGTGGCGAAGTGGTGCTGCGCATTCACCAGCATCTGCTGTCGAACGAGCGCTCGCTGGGTGAAGTGGTGAAGGTCTATTCACATGCGCAGTCGCTGGCGCAATGTCACGAGTGGCTGAATCGCTCGCTGCCGAATGTACAGCGCATTCCGGTCGGCAGCAACGCGCAGGCCGCGCAACTCGCCGCGACCGAAGCAGGGGTTGCTGCAATCGCCGGTCAGGCAGCTGCCGAGCGTTATCGACTGCCTGAACTGGCCAGCAACATCGAGGATGAACCGAACAATACCACCCGCTTCGTCGTTCTCGGTCGCCACGACGCCGGGCCATCGGGGCGTGACAAGACCTCGCTGATCATGTCGGCGCACAACCAGACCGGCGCGCTCAGCAAGCTGCTGGCCCCGTTTTCCGATGCCGGTGTTTCGCTGACCCGGCTGGAGTCACGTCCAGCACGTCACACGCTGTGGGCGTATGTCTTTTTCGTCGATGTCGAGGGCCACCGCGACGATGTGGCAGTGCGTAGCGCACTCACCGAACTGGCTCGGCGTGCGCCTTATCTGAAGCTGCTGGGTTCATACCCGGTCGCGGTCTACTAGGCTTTTCGATGCGAGGACTGCAGATGACACTCTACGAGCACTCATTACCCTATATCCGGGCCATTTCTCCCTACCAGCCGGGCAAACCGATCACCCAACTGGCGCGCGAGATGGGTCTTGCCGTCGAGCAGATCGTCAAGCTGGCCTCCAACGAGAATCCGCTCGGCATGAGCCCCAAGGCGCGCGTGGCAGTGACCGAGGCGATCGCCGGCTTGGCACGTTATCCGGATGACTTCGCGTTGAAACAGTCCCTGGCTGAACGGACCGGCCTGGGAAGGGAGTGCATCGTTCTCGGCAATGGCTCGAATGACGTGCTCGATATCGTTGCCCGGGTTTTTCTTGCGCCGGGGCGCTCGGCAGTCTTCGCGCAGTATGCCTTTGCCGTTTATCCGCTGGCAACGCTGGCGGCCGGTGGCAAGGGCATTGCCGTCGCGGCCAGGGACTACGGCCATGACCTCGATGCCATGCGCGCTGCAATCCGGCCCGATACACGGCTGCTCTGGATCGCCAACCCCAACAATCCGACCGGCACCTTTGTGCCGTATGCGCAGCTTCGGGCCTTTCTACAGTCGCTGCCGGCAGAGGTCGTGGTGGTGCTCGACGAAGCCTACAACGAATACCTGCCTCCCGCCGAGCGGGTCGATACAACTGCCTGGCTGGGGGCCTTTCCGAACCTGGTGATCACCCGTACTTTTTCGAAGATCTACGGTCTGGCGGGTCTGCGCATCGGTTATGCGCTCTGCTCGGCCGAGATCGCCGACCTCATGAATCGCGTTCGCCAGCCCTTCAATTGCAACAACCTCGCACTGACCGCAGCCATCGCAGCGCTCGATGACCATCAGTTCGTCGCCAGCAGCTATGCGCTCAACCGTTCGGGAATGGCGCAGATTGTTGGCGGACTGAAACGCCTGGGCTGTACCCATATTCCATCGCATGGCAACTTCCTGACTTTCCGGGCAGCGGATGCGCATCTGGTTAACCAGAAGCTGCTCAAGCAGGGGGTCATCGTTCGTCCGATCGCCAGCTACGGGATGCCGGAATGGCTGCGCGTCACGATCGGTACCGAAAGCGAGAATGCCCGCTTCCTCACCGCCCTGGAGGGGGCGCTGTGAATAGCGGCTGCCGCGGGCTCCTGCCGTGAGCAGCGCACCGTTGTTCGGCAAGGTCGTTGTCTTTGGCGTCGGCCTGATCGGGGGATCCTTTGCGCTGGCCCTCAAGGCTGCCGGAGAGGCCGCAGAGATCGTCGGTTTCGGGCGTCGGATCGGCTCGCTGACGCAGGCGCTGGAGCTGGGTATCGTGGACCGTGCCGGATTCAATGTCGGGCAGGAGGTTTCCAATGCCGATCTGGTACTGATCGCTACGCCGGTCGGCAAGACCGCCGAGATCATGGCCCGTATCGCCCCCTGCCTGGGGCGCCGGACGCTGGTTACCGACGCGGGCAGTACCAAGGGAAACGTGATTGCCGCAGCGCGTGTCCATTTTGCTGCTCGACTCGGTCAATTCGTCCCCGCGCACCCCATTGCCGGTGCCGAAAACAGCGGTGCACTGGCCGCGCGTGCCGATCTCTATCGCCACAAGCAGATAGTCCTGACACCACTGCCGGAAAACCGTCCGGAGGACATCGCTCGCGTACGTTCGGCATGGGCGTGTTGCGGCGGCCTGGTCAGGGAACTGACAGCGGCCGAGCATGATCGGATTTTCGCTGCCGTCAGCCATCTGCCGCACCTTTTGTCCTTTGCCCTGGTGCATGAGCTGACCCGGCGCGACAACCGGGAGTTGCTGTTCGGCTTTGCCGCCAGCGGTTTTCGCGACTTCACGCGCATTGCTGCCAGCCACCCGGAGATGTGGCGAGATATCTGTCTGGCCAATCGCACCGCTTTGCTCGACGAACTCGACCACTACCGGTCAGAACTCGACGAATTGCGTGAGGCGCTGCAGCGTGGCGACGGAACCAGCCTCCAAGCGACCTTCGACATCGCCAGGAACGCTCGTCGCGAGTGGGCCGCGGGCCAGGCGAACGAGTGAGCATCGACCATCTCGATCTGCCGCAATTGTGCGCGGCGCGCGGTACGGTACACCTGCCCGGTTCGAAGAGCCTCTCCAACCGGCTGCTGCTGCTGGCAGCGCTGGCCACTGGCAGGACCGAGCTTGGTGACCTGCTGCTCTCCGATGACACCGCGCGCATGCTCGCAGCGCTGCGGATACTCGGCGTTGGCGTCGAGCCGGGGGAGGGCAAGGCACTTTGTATCACTGGTGTGGCAGGGGATTTCCCGGTACGTGCGGCCGACCTTTTCCTCGGCAACGCTGGCACGGCTTTCCGGCCGCTGACTGCAGTCTTGGCGCTCGCCAGAGGTGACTATTGCCTGAGCGGAGTGCCGCGGATGCACGAACGACCGATTGGCGATCTGGTCGATGCCTTGCGCCAGCTAGGCGCCCAGATCAACTACCAGGGTGTCGAGGGCTTTCCGCCCTTGCGGATTCGCCCGCCGATGCCCTGCTCGAATGACGTGGTGCAGGTGCGTGGCGACGTGTCCAGCCAGTTTCTCACCGGTCTGTTGATGGCCTTGCCGCTACGCGGGATCGAAACGACGGTGGAAGTGGTCGGCGAGCTGATTTCCAGACCCTACATCGACATCACGCTGGCGAGCATGGCGCGCTTTGGCGTCGAGGTGCGACGCGACGGCTGGCGGCGCTTTACCGTGCCTGCGGGCAGTGCCTATCGTTCGCCAGGGCTCGTCCAGGTCGAAGGCGATGCCTCGTCGGCGTCCTACTTCCTCGCACTCGGCGCAATCGGCGGCGGGCCTTTGCGCGTCGAGGGAATTGGTCCGGACTCGATTCAGGGGGATGTGCGCTTTGCTGATGCCCTCTCCGCGATGGGCGCACGGATCAGTGCAGGGGCACACTGGATCGAGGCTGCGGCGCCGTTGGTCGGCAGGCTGCGGGGTATCGACCTCGATTGCAATCACATCCCCGATGCGGCGATGACGCTGGCTACCACGGCCTTGTTTGCCGACGGGCCGACCACCCTGCGCCATATTGCCAGCTGGAGAGTCAAGGAAACCGACCGCATCGCCGCGATGGCAACCGAGCTGCGCAAGCTCGGTGCAAGCGTCGAAGAGGGTGCGGACTACCTCCGCATCGATCCGCCAGTCGGCGGTCTGCACGCGGCGGCGATCGACACCTATGATGACCACCGGATGGCCATGGCCTGCTCGCTGGCAGCACTGGGAACGCCTCTGCGGATCAATGACCCGCAGACGGTGGCCAAGACCTTCCCGGACTATTTCGCACGCTTCGCCGAGGTCGGCCAGGCGGTGCCGGTGATCGCCATTGATGGCACCTCGGCTTCGGGCAAAGGCACCATCGCCATCCGCGTCGCGCAGGCGCTGGGTTGGCACTACCTCGATTCCGGCGCTCTCTATCGCTTGACCGCCCTGGCCGCACGGCATGCTGGAACGGCCTGGGACGATGAAGACACTGTCGCAGCAATTGCTGCCGGTCTCGATGTCGAGTTCGGCGACCATGCAATCATTCTGGCTGGCGAGGAAGTTTCTGACGCCATCCGCAGCGAGGAGATCTCTGTCGGTGCTTCGCGAGTGGCTGCGCTGCCTGCCGTACGCGCTGCCCTGCTGTTCCGGCAACGGGCTTTTCGCCGGTCACCTGGACTCGTTGCCGATGGGCGCGACATGGGTTCGGTAGTTTTTCCTGATGCGATGATCAAGGTTTTTCTCACCGCGAGCGCCGAGATGCGCGCCATGCGCCGGCATAAGCAGTTGATCGAAAAAGGAATGGCTGCTAGTATTGCGGACCTCTTGCTGGATCTGCGCGAGCGCGACGAACGG
This sequence comes from Candidatus Accumulibacter cognatus, assembly GCF_000584975.1. Taxonomy (NCBI): domain Bacteria; kingdom Pseudomonadati; phylum Pseudomonadota; class Betaproteobacteria; genus Candidatus Accumulibacter; species Candidatus Accumulibacter cognatus. The sequence continues at coordinate 15,082 of NZ_JDST02000013.1, forward strand.
GATAGCCAACGTAGCGTCGCTCCGATGCAGCAGAGTGCGGACGCCGAGCTACTCGACACCACGAATCACACCATCGACTCAGCGGTGGCACAGGTTCTGGACTGGGTCAGCAAGGGTCTGCAGAAAAGGTGAAACGGCAACCGTCGTTTCCTTAGGTGTCATCAGTTCGACGTGTCGTTCCGTTGGCCCGGCAGGTTCTGCCGCACTTGGTCTGCCGGTGCTGCCCTTCCCCGCCTTGGTAAGACCGTCAAGCCGGAACTGGTGATCGTTCATTCATTCACCCCGCAATGCTGCGGCTAGGTAACTCAACTCATATGTCAGCTAATCCCACCATGCTAGAAAGTTTTGCCGAACTCTTCGAAGAGAGCCTCGGTCGTCAGGAAATGCGTCCCGGAGAGGTGATCACCGCGGAAGTCGTGCGCATTGACCAGAATTTTGTGGTCGTCAATGCCGGTCTCAAGTCCGAGAGCTATATTGAAATTGAAGAATTCCTGAGTGACAAGGGCGAAATCGAGGTCAAGGTCGGGGATTTTGTTCAAGTCGCCATTGAGCAGCTCGAAAACGGTTTCGGTGAAACCCGTCTGTCACGTGACCGTGCCAAACGTGTCGCGGCGTGGAATGCTCTCGAACAGGCGCTCAATGACGGTAGCCTGGTGACTGGCACCATTACCGGCAAGGTCAAGGGCGGGCTGACGGTAATGACCAACAGCGTCCGCGCTTTCCTGCCAGGTTCGCTGGTGGACATGCGTCCGGTCAAGGACACCAGCCCGTACGAAGGCAAGACCTACGAATTCAAGGTCATCAAGCTCGACCGCAAGCGTAATAACGTCGTCGTTTCCCGGCGTGCCGTCCTCGAAGCCAGTGTGGGCGAAGAGCGCGATGCACTGTTGGCGGCGCTCAAGGAAGGCAGCATCGTTAAAGGGGTGGTCAAGAACATCACTGATTACGGCGCTTTCGTTGACCTGGGCGGCATCGATGGCCTGCTGCATATTACTGACCTGGCTTGGCGCCGGGTTCGCCACCCCTCTGAAGTGCTTGCAGTTGGCGACGAGGTACAGGCCAAGATCCTCAAGTTCGACCAGGAGAAAAACCGCGTCTCCCTCGGTCTCAAGCAGTTGGGCGAAGATCCCTGGGTCGGCATCTCGCGCCGCTACCCACCGACCACCCGGCTATTCGGGAAAGTCACCAACCTCACCGACTACGGCGCCTTTGTCGAGATCGAACAAGGCATCGAGGGCCTGGTGCATGTCTCCGAAATGGACTGGACCAACAAAAACGTGCACCCGTCGAAGGTCGTTCAACTCGGCGATGAAGTTGAGGTGATGATCCTCGAGATCGATGAGGATCGGCGCAGAATTTCCCTGGGGATGAAGCAGTGTGCAGCCAATCCGTGGGACGACTTCTCGATGAACTACAAGAAGGGCGATCGGGTCCGTGGCGCCATCAAGTCGATCACCGACTTTGGCGTCTTCATTGGTCTGCCTGGGGGCATCGACGGTCTGGTACATCTGTCCGACCTCTCATGGTCGCTGCCAGGTGAAGAGGCGATCCGCAACTTCAAGAAGGGCGACGAGGTCGATGCTGTGGTGCTGGCCATCGATACTGACAAGGAGCGGATTTCGCTGGGCATCAAACAGCTTGATGGTGATCCCTATACCAGTTATATCGCGACTCACGACAAGAACAGCATCGCGCGTGGCATCGTCAAATCGGTCGATGCCCGCGGTGCTGTGGTGACGCTCGATGGCGACATCGAAGCCTATCTGCGCGCTTCGGAAGTATCGCGAGACCGCATCGATGATCTGACCAAGGTGTACAAGGAAGGTGACAAGGTGGAAGCCATGATCATCAACGTTGATCGCAAGACACGTTCGATCAGCCTGTCGATCAAGGCCCGGGAGCAGGCCGAGCAGCAGGAGGCCATGCAGAAGTTTTCGGCTGACAGCAATGCCAGTTCAGGTACCACGAATCTCGGGGCCCTGCTCAAAGCCAAGCTCAACAACCCGAACTAGGGTTTAGCGAATGACCAAGTCGGATCTTATCACCCAGCTGGCCGAGCGCTTTCCGCAACTGGTCGCCAAGGATGCGGACCTGTCGGTGAAGATGATTCTCGCTGCGATGGAGGAGGCCCTGGCCCAGGGTGATCGCATCGAGATTCGCGGCTTTGGGAGTTTTTCTCTGAATTACCGGCCACCGCGGGTCGGTCGGAATCCTAAGTCCGGCGACAAGGTCGAGGTCCCAGAAAAATGGGTACCGCACTTCAAGGCCGGGAAGGAGTTGCGGGAACGCGTCGACGGCGCTCTGGACGCGGTAGACTCGATCTGAGTTGCTAAGACCGTGGCGAATGACGGGCGGTAACGAGAGTTGCCGCCCGTTTTTTGTGGGAGGCTGATCGATGCGTGCACTGTCGTGGGCTTTGTCATGTTCGCGTTTGCCATCAAGAATCAGGTGACACATGATTGAATTCGAATACTGGCAGCTCCTGTGTTTCCCTCTGTTCTTCGGGTTCGGCTGGGCAGCGGCGCGCATCGATATCCGGCATCTCGTGAAGGAGTCGCGAACGCTGCCGCGTTCGTATTTTCAGGGGCTCAACTTCTTGCTCAACGAGCAGCCTGACCGCGCCATCGAGGCCTTTGTCGAAGCCGTCAAGATCGATCCCCAGACCATTGAGCTGCACTTTGCGTTGGGCAGCCTATTCCGTCGTCGCGGCGAGACCGAACGCGCCATCCGCATGCACCAGAACCTAATCGAACGTGAAGATCTGAAACAGGATTTGAAACTGCAGGCACTGGCGGAACTCGGACAGGACTATCTTAAGGCCGGCTTGCTCGATCGCGCCGAACAAATTTTTGACAAGCTGCGCGATTCATCTCTGGCCGAAGAAGCGAAGCGCAACCTGCTCGAGATCTATCAACTCGAAAAGGACTGGGGAAAGGCGATCACGATCGCTTCGGAACTGCCGGACTACGCGTCACACAAGGAAATCGCTGAGTACCATTGCGAGTTGGCCGCTGCTGAGCTGATTCGCTCGCGCCGTGATCTGGCGGTCAGCCATCTGCAGACGGCGCTTGAGCGCAACCGTAAATGTGTTCGCGCCAGCCTGCTCCAAGGTGACATTCTGCTCCAGCAGGATCAGCCGCTGGCAGCAATCGAATCCTGGCAACGCATCGAACAGCAGGATCCAACCTACTTGGCACTGGTTGCGCAACGCCTGCTCGACGCCTTTCGCAAGCTCGATCGCCGAGAAAGGGGCTTGCAACTGTTGCGCGGCTATCTTGAGCACTATCCTTCGCTGGACCTGCTCGACGTGGTTTTTCAACTGGTGCTCGAGAGCGACGGGCCGGATGCAGCGTACAAACTGGTTCGCGATGAGTTGAAGCGCAATCCGACCCTGCTCGGTTTCGACAAGTTGCTGGAGGCCAGATTACTGATTGCGCCGCCCGAGAGTCGCCCCGATCTCGACCTTGCAAAAGGGATCGTGCAGGGCTATACACGCCGCCTAGCGCGCTATCGATGCGATAATTGCGGCTTCAAGGCGCGTCAGTTCTATTGGCGCTGTCCGGCCTGTGGCGGTTGGGAGACCTATTCGCCAAAGCGCACCGAAGAATTTGACCTCACACCTTAGGAGTTCAACTTGCCAGTCGCCATACGCGATACGGGGTACCTTCGCCTCATGAGCAGATCCTGCCGTTTAGAAAGCCGCAGCGATGCACATCCCTGATATTGCGACCGCGAAGCTGCTGATCGTCGGCGACGTGATGCTGGATCGCTACTGGTTTGGCGAGGTCACACGCATTTCTCCCGAGGCACCGGTGCCGGTGGTCAAGGTAGAGCGCAGCGAGGAGCGCCCTGGCGGGGCGGCTAACGTCGCCCGCAACGTCGCCGCCCTGGGTGCGCAGGTCGCCCTGCTGTCGGTGGTTGGCGACGACGAGGCCGGGCGCTGCTTGCAGAGACTGCTGGCCGAAAGTGGCATCGAGGCCAGCCTGCATCTCGATGCCGCGATCAGCACGACGGTCAAGCTGCGCGTGATCGGCCGGCAACAGCAATTGCTGCGCATCGATTTTGAAACGGTACCTTCGCATGAGGTGTTGCGCACCAAACTCGTCGAGTTTGCGGCGCGCCTGCCAACATGCGACGCGGTGATCCTCTCCGATTATGGCAAGGGCGGCTTGGCGCACATCGGCGAGATGATCCGATTGGCGCGAGCGGCCGGCAAAAAGGTTTTGGTCGATCCCAAGGGAGACGATTTCTCCAAGTATGCGGGCGCGACCATCGTCACACCGAACCGCGCCGAGTTGCGCGCTGTGGTCGGTCGCTGGCATGACGACGGCGAACTGGCGTACAAGGCTGGGGCACTGCGCAGCGATTTGGGACTCGAAGCGCTGTTGGTGACCCGCAGCGAGGAAGGGATGTCGCTCTTCCATGCCGGCGGGGCGATCTATGAGCAGGCAGTGGCTAGGGAGGTCTTCGATGTTTCTGGCGCCGGCGACACGGTCATCGCCACCCTGGCGGTGATGCTCGCGTGCGGCAGGGCCTGGCCGGAAGCCGTCCGGGTGGCAAATGTCGCGGCCGGCGTCGTCGTTGGCAAGCTCGGTACGGCGGTGGTCAGTCATCATGAACTGGCCGCAGCACTCAAGTGAGGTCAATCCATGTATACCATCGTTACCGGCGCAGCCGGCTTCATAGGTTCCAATCTCGTCAAGGCGCTCAACGAGCGCGGCATGCGCAGGATCATTGCCGTCGACAATCTGAGTCGGGCCGAGAAATTTCGTAATCTAGTCGATTGCGACATCGCCGATTACATCGACAAACAGAAATTCCTCGACCGTCTGCTGGCCGGAGACTTTGACGGTGACATCGATGCCATTTTCCACCAGGGGGCATGTTCTGATACCCTGGAGAGCGATGGCCGCTACATGATGGAGAACAATTACCGTTACTCGCTAGGTCTCCTTGACTGGTGTCTTGATCAGGAAGTCCCGCTGCTCTACGCATCGAGCGCGGCAACCTATGGAGGGGGCAACGTTTTCCGGGAAGAGCGGGCTCACGAGGCACCGCTGAATGTCTACGGCTATTCGAAGTTCCTGTTCGACCAAGTGGTTCGGCAACGTCTTGCCGCCGCCGGTTCGTCCCACTCGCAGATCGTCGGCTTTCGCTATTTCAACGTCTATGGTCCGCGCGAGTCGCACAAGGGGCGCATGGCTTCGGTCGCCTTCCACCATTTTCAGCAGTTTCGCAGCCAGGGCAAGGTCAAGCTCTTCGAAGGCTGCGATGGCTATGCGGATGGCGAACAGCGACGCGATTTCGTGCATGTCGGCGATGTCACGAGCGTCAACCTGTTTTTCCTCGATCATCCTGAGAAATCAGGGATTTTCAATGTCGGCAGCGGTCGCGCACAACCCTTCAACGATCTGGCGATGGCCAGCGTCAATGGCTGCCGAGCCTTGTTTGGCGAGGCAGCGCTGCCGCTCGCCGAACTGGTGCAGCAAGGGCTGATCGAATACATCCCGTTTCCGGCGGATCTCAAGGGCAAGTACCAGAGTTTCACCGAAGCCGACCTCACCAGGCTGCGCAAGGCGGGTTATGACGCCCCTTTTGCCAGTGTCGAGGAAGGCGTTGCGCAATATGTTAACTGGCTGAACGAGCATGCATAACACCCTTGAAGACTATGTCGGCGAAACGCCGCTAGTGCGTCTGCAGCGTATTCCGGGTACCGCCAACCATGCTCGCGGAAATCTGGTGCTGGCCAAACTGGAAGGCAACAACCCGGCCGGCTCGGTCAAGGATCGGCCGGCGCTGTCGATGATCGCACGCGCCGAGCAGCGTGGTGATATTCAACCGGGGGACACCCTGATCGAGGCCACTTCGGGCAATACCGGCATCGCCCTGGCCATGGCGGCGGCGGTGCGCGGCTATCGGATGATTCTGGTGATGCCGGAAAATCAGAGTGTCGAACGCCGGCAGACGATGCGTGCTTTTGGCGCCGAATTGGTGCTGGTGCCCAGGGATGGCGGCATGGAATTGGCGCGCGACGTCGCCGAGAGCCTGCGCAACGAAGGCCGCGGTATCATCCTTGATCAGTTTGCCAACCCGGACAACCCGCTGGCACACTACGAAGGTACCGGTCCCGAGCTGTGGCGCCAGACTGCGGGGCGCATCACTCATTTCGTGAGCAGCATGGGCACCACCGGAACGATCATGGGGGTGTCGCGCTACCTCAAGGAACAGAATCCCGGCATCTGCATCGTCGGCTGCCAACCCGAAGACGGTTCGCAGATCCCCGGCATCCGCAAGTGGCCGGAAGCCTATCTGCCGAAGATCTTCGACCGCTCGCGTATCGATCGCGTCGAATCGGTCGGGCAGGGAGAGGCAGAAGAAATGACCCGCCGCCTGGCGCGCGAAGAAGGCATTTTCGCCGGCATCTCATCGGGTGGCGCGTTGGCCGTCGCCTTGCGGGTCGCCAGTGAAGTCGAGAATGCGACGATCGTCAGCATCGTTTGCGATCGTGGGGATCGCTATCTGTCAACCGGGGTCTTTCCTGCTTGACGCATGAAGCCGGTTCTTGCCTTTGACATTGAAACCATCCCGGACGTCGGGGGCTTGCGCCGTCTGCATGGCCTCGATGCGGCGCTTTCCGACGACGAGGTTGCCGAACTTGCCTTTCAGCAGCGCCGTGCTAGCAGCGGCAACGACTTCCTGCCGCTGCACCTGCAACGCGTTACGGTGATCTCCTGCGTTCTCAGGATTGGCAAGGATTTTCGCGTGTGGTCGCTGGCTGAACCGGAGCAGGGTGAGGCCGAAATCATTCAACGCTTTTTCGACGGCATCGAAAAGTTCACACCGCAGATCGTGTCCTGGAATGGCAGTGGTTTTGACCTGCCGGTGTTGCACTACCGGGGGCTGATGCATGGTGTGGTCGCGCCGCGATATTGGGACCTCGGTGACGGCGACTACTCCGACAGCCGAGAATTCAAATGGAACAACTACATCAGCCGCTATCACATGCGCCACCTGGATCTGATGGACCTGCTGGCGATGTATCAGCCACGCGCCAGTGTGCCGCTCGACGAGCTGGCCAGGTTGATCGGGTTTCCTGGCAAGCTCGGGATGGATGGCAGCAAGGTGTGGAGCGCATGGCAGGCAGGCCGAAACGCTGAAATCCGCGATTATTGTGAGACCGACGCACTCAACACCTACCTGGTTTCTGTGTGCTTTCGCCGTATGCGCGGTGAGATTGCGCGTGCCGGATACGAAAACGAGATGGCCTCCGTGCGTGCTGAACTGGCGCGGATCGACAAACCGCACTGGCGGGAATTTCTGGCTGCCTGGCAGTAGCGTGGCCGTTCGCCGGCCCCTTCTTCTCGCGATCGGCAGGCCTGCTCAGAGATCAGGCAAGGTCAAGGACAAGCCACGAAATGATTTCTCGCCTGGCCTGGTGTCATTGCACTGGTTGCCGTCGTCGCTGAGTACATAGATCTCGTTTTTCCCGGCGGCCGCGAAGAGCGCCTCCGGGTGCATGTCAGAGAAGTCGATCTTCTTGACCCGTTGCGGCGAATCGGCCGTCTTGCCCGACCAAGTATAGAGGGCGAAACCCTTGCCGCTCTTCTTGTCGCCCCAGGGTCCGGCGATGATCGCGAAACGGGAATTGACGAAATCGATGCTGCGAATCCCGCGCTCGCCAAGATCGAGCGCAATCAGATCGCCAAAAACCGGCTTGGCTGACTGGTCGATCACTGCCGCAGGATTCCTCAGTGGCAGCAACAGGGCTTCCTTGCGCACGGACAAGGGATTGCGGAAGCCGATCAGGAGTTGCCCATCAGGGGTCGCGGCGAGGCCTTCGATGTTCAGGCCGCCCGGCATTTCGGGATCAATCGTCTGCTTGCTGGCCAAGCCGAGGACTGCGAACCTCGGCTCAGCGGCGATGTGCTCGACAAGCAGGGTGTAGGGCGGCGTGGCCGCGCTGACCGTTGGTGAGGCAGCACCCGCGAGCATGTCGGTGGCAAATATCTGCCGTCGCTGCACCTTGATTTCACCGTCCTGGTTGCGGGCGTGCGAGGAAATCCAGTAAATCCGGTTGCCGATGCGCGCGGCACCCTCGATGTCCGATTTCGTGGCCTTAACCTTTGCCTTGGGCAGGCACTCGCCACTGTTTTCGAGCAACTCGACACAGGCTACGGCTTCGGGTTTGCCGCGTTGGTAGATGGTCAGGACATGACGATCGTCGTCAGCGACGACGAAGTGCCTTGCGCCGAGCGCAACGGCAGCGGAAGCATCGCAGAGGCCAAGGTAGCGCGTCGCTTCTGCATGGACGGGTGCAGTCATCAGAAGCGTATTCAGAAACAGGGCGGCGACACACATCGGACAGTTGTTGTTCATGAGCAGTGATCTCCTGGCAGGCACGGGGTAAAGTATAGTCTTGTGACGGGTTCAAACCGCAAGTGACAGGGTGCATTCCGCAGAACCCAGGTCATAGCGATGTTCAAATCACCTTCAATCGATCAGAATCATGTCTTCACGGCTTTGATCATTCGATCAGGCGATATTCGCGCCATTACCGTTGGGAGGAATTGCATGCAGTTGCATCGTTGGGTTCTGCGGGCGGCAACGACTGTGCTCCTGGGCCTTGTCGTACCGGCGCAGGCGGCGGGGACGCTAGACAAGATCAAGGCCTCAAAAACCATTGCACTCGGTTACCGCGAGAGCTCGGTACCCTTCTCTTATACTGGCGATGACAATCAGCCCTGGGGTTATTCGGTCGACCTATGTACCAGGGTGGCGGCGGCAATCGTCAAGCAACTGGACCTTGACGAGCTGCAGCTGCAGTGGGTGCCGGTGACACCGGAAACGCGGATCGCCAAATTGAAATCGGGTGCGATCGACCTCGAATGTGGTTCAACCACCAGTACGCTGGCACGCATGGAAGAAGTCGATTTCAGCCTGCTGACCTACATTGACGGTGGCGCGTATCTGTCGCGCAGGGCCGCCGGAATCCGGCGCTTCGAAGACCTGGCCGACAAGCGGATTGCCGTTGCCACCGGAACGACCAGCGAGAGGACGATTGCCGCGGCACTGCTGCAGTACAAGGTTGCTGCCGAGTTGGTCAAGGTCAGCGATCACTCGCAGGGGATAGCGGCGATGCTGCAGGGAAAGGTCGAGGCCTATGCCTCCGATCGATCGTTGCTGATCGGGCTTGTCCTCGATTCAGGCAGCCAGAATGACTGGTCGATCGGTCCCGAGACCTTTTCCTACGAGCCCTATGCCTTGATGATGCGCCGCAATGATGCGGCCTTCCGCTTGGCGGTGAACCGCGAACTCGCTCGCCTCAGCCGCAGCCGCGAGATGCACGCGATCCATGATCGCTGGTTCGGAATGCTCGGCAAACCGGGGCTGCGGCTGGAGAGCCTGTACTTCCTGAACGGTTTGCCGGAGTAGCCGGATCAGGCTGCGATCGCGTTCAGCGCGGGTCGGTCTGCTTCTCCTCGTCGGCCACGACTTCGCGGTAGACGTGCCAGCTCGCATGCCCCACCAGGGGCATGGTCACAATCAGCCCGAGAAACAGCGTCGCAAAACCGATCGCGGCGAGGATCGCGATGCAGGCAGCCCAGAGCAGCATCGGGCCGGGGTTGCGGGCGCAGGCGAAGAGGCTGGCCAGCGCCGCCGTGATCGCATCGGTCTTGCGGTCGAGCATCATGGGCAGGGCGATGACGCTCATCGCGAAGACGAAGCAGGCGCAGAACCCGCCGACGGCAAAGTAGGCGAAAGCAAAGTCGAGTTGCTCGAATGTCAGGACAGTTCGCACGACATCAGCGAAGCTGGGCAATCCGCCAGCGAAGAATAGCGCAAAGATAATGATTGACGCGCGTGCCCAGATCAGCAGGATCACCGCCAACAGCGCGGCAAACAGCCCGATATTCGCAAGATTCGAGCGCCAAGCGACAAGGGTCGGGGCCAATCGGGGTAGTTTGCCGGTTTCGATACGCCGACTCAGATCGTAGAGCCCGAATGTCAGAAAAGGGCCAAACAGCAGGAAGCCGGTCGTCAGCCCTGCGAGAAGTGCGATGGCATGAGAAAAAACCACTTGCAGCAACCAGCCGCCGAAGGCAAAACAGACGCCATAGAACAGGCTGGCAAACCCACTCTGACGGTAGTCATGCCAGCCTGCCTGCACCCAGCCAAGAACGGCACTGGCCTGGATTTGACGGATGGTCGGGAAGCGGCTCGCGGCCGGGTCTGGTGTGCTGCTCATCGGCAGGCTTTGCCATTCTTGGCCGAGTACCGGTATATCGGCGCGACCACGATGCGGATAGCCAGAGAGAACTTGCCGATGGATCCCGGAGAAAAATATGGGTTCATGATTGCTCCTCCTTGCTGGTGTGCAATGCAGGTGAACAGTTCTTTGCGTTCATCGCTGCCCAGATTGCCGATCCACTGTTGATGTGGAAGTCGCGTCAGCGACTCACGAATCACCCCTCCCTCTCACAGAGGATGGGGAAACGGTCATGACTTGCATGATCGGGAGGGCTGGAAAAGTCATGGCCGTTGGAGAATCACTCGATTTCCTGAGCATCCTCAAGCCCTGTTTGCTCTGAATGCTTCCGGTTCGATCCATAGCTGCGCGCAACCGGATACTTGATTGCATTTTTCACGAGTTTGGCGCTCACAGCTTCTTCAAGGTCGATTCCGGCATTTTCGGCAATCAACAACAGGTAAATCAGGACGTCGGCACATTCGTCGCGCAGGGCTTCCTGCGCGCTGGCGCTGTCTGCAATTGCAGCCATTTCGGCGTCACTCTTCCACTGCGTCAATTCGAGCAACTCGCTGGCTTCAAGATTCAGCGAGACGATCAAGTTGCGCAAACTGTGGAACTGCGCCCAGTTGCGTTGATCGCGAAATTCGAGGATTGCCGCGGTCAGCGTCGACAGACTCATGGCTGCAGGTGAAGAAGCGCGGTTTTGCATCCTCCAACAGGTACATGCGGGTTGTCCGAGTGCCTGCGAGCGACTCTCTGTAACAGAGGTAACGGATTCACACCTGTGAAGAGGTTCTCTGTGGAGCGGCGCATGAGGGTTGCTTGCGGGTTTTGCGAAGCGGCTATTCTAGAAGGAAAACAAATAGGGAAGGAAAAGAAATCCAAGGCCACCCTAATAGCCCTTAACAAAATCTGTTTCCGTAACAGGATGCGGACAGCAGCCTGTCAACTTCTCCGCCATCCTCACCTTTTCAGGCTCCTCCTTAGATTGGAACGTACTCCTGTGAAAAAAGCCGCGGACTGGCCCGCGGCTGAAAGTTCGCAGCGACTGCTGATGACTCGCTTAGAGCATGTCCTTGACAGCATCCGCTTCGTCGGTCAGTTCCTTGAGAGTCTTGTTCATCTTCTCGCGCGAGTACTCGTCGATTTCGATTCCCTGGATGATCTTGAACGAACCGTCTTTGCATTCGCATGGGAAACCGAAAACGATACCGACCGGGATGTCATAGGAGCCATCGGAGGGGACGCCCATGGTCACCCATTCGTCAGAACCGAGGACCCAGTCGCGCATGTGGTCGATGGCAGCATTGGCTGCCGAGGCAGCGGAGGAGAGACCGCGCGCATCTATGATCGCGGCGCCGCGCTTGCCGACAGTTGGCAGGAACACATCATTGTTCCACACCGGGTCATTGATCAGGGCCTTGACGTTGTCGCCGCCAGAGGTGCAATTGCGGTAATCGGCGTACATCGTTGGCGAATGATTGCCCCACACGACGAGCTGTTTGAAGCTTGCGACCGGCCGGCCGGTTTTTGCGGCAAGTTGCGAAAGGGCACGGTTGTGATCGAGGCGCAGCATGCCATGGTAGTTGTCCGGATTGGTGCGGCCGATTTTTCTGGCGGCAGCGCCAGCGATCAGGGCATTGGTATTGCAGGGGTTGCCAACGACGAGAACGCGGACGTCCTCGCGGGCATTCTCGGCAATGGCCTTGCCCTGCACGGTAAAGATCGCGCCATTGGCGGTCAGCAGGTCGGCGCGCTCCATTCCCGGACCACGTGGGCGTGCGCCAACCAGGAGGCAGACATCCGCATCCCTGAAAGCAAGGTTCGGATCGTCGGTGGCGAACATGCCGGCGAGCAGCGGGAAGGCACAGTCTTCGAGTTCCATCATCACGCCCTGGCAGGCCTTTTGAGCTTGCGGGAGGTCGAGTAGCTGGAGGATGACCGGTTGATCCTTGCCGAGCATTTCGCCGGAGGCAATCCGGAAAAGCAGGCTGTAACCAATTTGACCGGCGGCGCCGGTGACCGCGACGCGCATGGGGACTTTGGACATGATGCGGCTCCTGTTGTTAGTGACGACGTAAAGTAGGCAGCGTGAGCAGAAAAACGATCGGCGTTGCCCCCACAAGCCGTGTGCTGTGGGGCTGGCAAATCGGACAAATCATAAGATCTATGGTCAGCAGGTGTCAAATCTATCTTATGTCTTATATAAGATACGAATAGTTCGAACAGGATAGACGTGAGCGTCAAATTATGCTGAAATGACTGTCCATGGGCCGGTCATCGTCATTGCATCCTCCTACATTCAGTCCGCTGTATCGGCAGATCAAGGAACTGATCCTGCACAATTTGGAGGCGGGTGAGTGGGGTCCGGGGGACTCCATCCCGAGTGAGTCCGAACTGGCTAGCCGTTTCGGTGTGAGCCAGGGTACGGTGCGCAAGGCCATTGACGAAATGGCTGCCGAGAATCTCCTTGTTCGCCAGCAAGGTAAAGGGACTTTCGTCGCTACCCATAAGGATCCGGGTTCGTTTTTCCGCTTTCTCCGACTGCTCCCCAATCAAGGAGAGTTGCAGATCTCCCAGAGCATCCCGCTCGAATGCTGGCGGGCCAAGGCCGGTGCCGATGTCGCGCGCATTCTGGCCATCGAGACGGGTGCGCCCATTACGATTCTTCGCCGCCTGTTGAAGTTGGGTGACGAGCCGGTCGTCTTCGACGAGATCTATCTTCCGAGCGAACTCTTTCCCGATCTGTCACTGGAGGTGCTCAGATCCGGCGAGTCACTGTACAGCCTGTTCGAGACGCGTTACGGCGTTCGCATGATCCGTGCCAACGAACGGCTGCGCGCCGTTGCGGCTGACCGGGTCAGTGCCGAGTGGCTGCAGGTGGCCGAGGGAAGTCCGCTGTTACTGGTCGAGCGGGTGACTTTCACCTATGGCCACAAGCCCGTCGAATGGCGGCGGGGTTTCTATTCGACACGCAACTATCATTATCACAATGAACTGGGCTGAGGACCCGGGACAGGCTCCTCGGGCAAGTCAGGCACGTCTGGATGATTTATAATCCAGCGTGGTATCAAGGGGGTCGGGTGGCGTACATTCGGCCAGCTAATCATATGAGGGATGACGTTCATGGCAGAGATGGCGATCAAGAAGAAGCGTCCAAAGAATTTGGATTTGCCCACTATCAGGCTACCCCTTCCGGGTATCCTTTCAATCATTCACCGCATTAGCGGGGCAGGGCTATTCCTGCTGTTGCCATTTCTGCTCTGGCTGTTCCAGGGCAGTCTCACGTCTCCGGAAACCTTCGCTAGCGTCAAGGGGGTCGTGGCTCATCCCCTGGTCAAGATCGTCCTGCTCGGTTTGATCTGGTTCTACATGCACCACTTCTGCGCCGGCATCCGCTATCTGCTGCTCGATCTGCACAAAGGGATTGAACTTGAAGCGGCACGTCTGTCGAGCAAGGTCGTTTTCGCGGTCAGCATTGCGCTGACCCTGATCGTCGGAGCTAAAGTGCTATGGTAAATCGTATTCTCGTCGGGGCTCACTATGGCCTCAAGGACTGGCTCATCCAGCGTGCTACAGCCATCGTCATGGCTGTTTACACGGTCGTTTTCCTGGTCGTGGTCGGTGCCGTCGGGCCCGATTCCTTCGAAGCCTGGCGCGCCATCTTTGCCAACGGCTTCATGAAATTCGCCACATTTCTGTTCTTTGTCAGTGTCTTCTACCATGCCTGGATTGGTGTCCGGGACATCTGGATGGATTACGTCAAGCCCGATGGCTTGCGTCTGCTGATGATGATTGCGACGGCGACGGTGCTGGTCGGATATGCCGGCTGGGCGGTTCAGATCCTGTGGAGAATGTAAGTGAGCAAGCAAACCATTCCAGTACGTAAGTTCGATGCTGTCATCGTTGGCGCTGGCGGATCGGGTCTGCGCGCGGCGATCCAGCTTTCCGAAGCTGGTCTGAAGACGGCCGTGTTGTCAAAGGTCTTTCCCACCCGTTCGCACACGGTGGCGGCGCAAGGAGGGGTATCGGCCTCGCTCGGCAATTCCGAGGAAGATCACTGGCACTGGCACATGTACGATACCGTCAAGGGCTCGGACTGGCTAGGTGATCAGGACGCGATCGAATACATGTGCCGCATGGCACCCGAGGTCGTCGTTGAACTCGAGCACTTCGGAATGCCCTTCGACCGTACCGACGAGGGCAAGATCTACCAGCGTCCCTTTGGTGGACATATGTCTAACTTTGGCGAGAAGCCGGTTCGCCGTGCCTGCGCCGCGGCAGACCGAACGGGTCACGCCATGCTGCACGCGCTCTATCAGCGCAACGTACGCGCCAATACGCAGTTTTTCGTTGAATGGATGGCGCTCGACCTGATTCGCGACGATTCCGGTCAGATTCTCGGCGTTATCGCCCTTGAAATGGAAACGGGGGAAGTCGTCGCTTTCCACACCAAGGCCACCGTCTTTGCCACTGGAGGTGCTGGCCGGATTTTCTATTCATCGACCAATGCCTTCATCAACACCGGTGACGGTCTGGGCATGGCAGCGCGCGCCGGCATTGCACTGGAGGACATGGAATTCTGGCAATTCCACCCGACCGGTGTCGCTGGCGCGGGCGTGCTGATTACCGAAGGAGTGCGCGGCGAAGGCGGCATCCTGCGTAATTCGACCAACGAACGCTTCATGGAGCGATATGCGCCGAATGCCAAGGACCTGGCTTCTCGCGACGTGGTATCGCGTGCCATGGTCACGGAAATCAACGAGGGTCGCGGTTGCGGGCCAAACAAGGATTTTGTGCTGCTTGACATCACCCACCTCGATCCTGCGACGATCATGAAGCGCTTGCCGGGAATTCGCGAGATTTCAATCCAGTTTGCCGGTATCGATCCGATCAAGGCGCCGATCCCGGTGGTGCCGACCTGTCATTACCAGATGGGAGGTGTACCGACCAACTACAAGGGTCAGGTCGTCGCCGATGACGGAACACCGGTCAAGGGCTTCTACGCCGCCGGCGAGGTCGCCTGTGCTTCAGTGCACGGCGCCAACCGGCTGGGAACCAACTCGCTGCTGGACCTGCTGGTATTCGGCAAGTCGTCCGGCGATTCGGTGATCGACGATCTCAAATCCGGAGCTATCGGTCTCAAGGAGTTGCCGGAGAATTTCGCGGATCGTACGATGGCACGCCTGCACCGTCTCGATACGCAGACCGGTGGGGCCGACGTCAACGCCACGCGTCTCGAACTGCAGCGTACGATGCAAAAACACTGTGGCGTTTTCCGTTTCAAGGACATGCTGGCCGAGGGTGTCGCGAAGATCCTCGATATCGAGAAGGCGGTCGCGAGAACCGAGATCAAGGACAAGTCCCAAGTGTGGAACACGGCACGAGTCGAGGCTCTGGAGCTGGACAATCTGATCGAAGTGGCCAAGGCGACGATGATTTCGGCGGAAGCGCGCAAGGAGTCGCGTGGTGCCCATGTCCGTGACGATGCGCCGGATACTGCAGCGAATCCGAACGGGCGCGACGACCTCCACTGGCACAAGCACACGCTATGGCACCGCGACGGTAATCATCTCGATTACAAACCGGTGATCATGAAGCCGCTATCTGTCGAATCCATCGCGCTGAAGACGCGCTCCTATTGATCGTGCGCCAAGGAGTCAATGTCATGACCACCAGTACCATGCAGTTCAAGATTTACCGCTACGATCCCGACAAGGACGCCGCGCCCTACATGCAGGACATCTCGGTCGAGGTCGATTTTTCCATCGATCGCAAGTTGCTCGACATTCTGACCCGACTGAAGGCGAAGGATGACACGCTTTCCTATCGTCGCTCGTGTCGAGAAGGCATTTGCGGATCGGATGCAATGAACATCAATGGCAAGAACGGCCTGGCCTGTCTGACCGAGATCAAGGATCTCAAGCAGCCGGTCGTCTTGCGGCCGCTGCCGGGCCTGCCGGTGATTCGTGACCTGATCGTCGACATGACCCAATTCTTCAAGCAGTACCACTCGATCAAGCCCTACCTGATCAATGAAGGTCCGCGTCCTGAACGCGAGCGACTGCAGTCGCCAGAGGAACGTGAAGAACTGAATGGTCTGTACGAGTGCATCCTGTGTGCCTGCTGTTCGACATCGTGCCCCTCTTTCTGGTGGAACCCGGACAAGTTTGTCGGTCCTGCCGGCCTGCTGAACGCCTACCGTTTCATCGCCGATACCCGTGACCAAGCGACCAATGAGCGCCTCGATGATCTTGAGGATCCCTACCGTCTGTTCCGCTGTCACACCATCATGAACTGTGTTGACGTCTGCCCGAAAGGTCTGAATCCGACACGGGCGATTGGTAAGATCAAGGAATTGATGGTTCGTCGTGCGGTCTGATGGTGGACAGAGAAAACCTCAACCGCCTGCGCTGGCGTTGCACTCGACGCGCAATGCTGGAAATGGACCTCTTGCTCGGGGAGTTTCTTGACCGGATCTTCCCGATGCTGGAACCCGAACAGGCGGACGCATTTGTCACACTGGCCGACATGGAGGATCTGGAACTATGGCCACTGATCAATGGTAGCCGCCAGTGCTCAGATGCGGTCCAGGCCGAAGTCGTTGCGTTGTTGCGCAACGTAAGAGTTAAGTAAGGAAGTTGCCATAGTCTGGCAGCTTCCTGTTCGTAGCTGTGACCTCAACACCTGAACGGGGATAAATAAATGACGATCGAACGTAAAGCAACTTTGACCATCGAGGGGCGGGCGCCCGTCGAATTTCCAATCATGACGCCTACCCACGGCAATGATTGCATCGACATTCGTACCCTGTTGGGCAAGACCGGTCATTTCACCTACGATTCTGGCTACCTGTCGACGGCGAGTTGCCGGTCGAAGATCACGTTCATCGACGGTGACAAGGGCGAACTCCTTTATCGGGGTTATCCGATCGAGCAACTGGCCGAGCAATGCAACTTCCTTGAGGTGGCCTATCTGCTGTGGAACGGCGAGCTGCCGACGGCTACTCAGAAAACCAACTTCGAGAAAAACATCAAGGTACACACGATGGTACACGAGCAGCTGGTGAAGTTTTACCAGGGCTTTCGTCGTGATGCGCATCCGATGGCCGTTCTGGTGGGGGTCGTGGGCGCCTTGTCGGCGTTTTACCATGAAGCCGAGAATTTCTCCGATCTCGAACACCAGAACATCAGCTTCAACCGGATCGTCGCCAAACTCCCGACGATCATCGCCATGGCCTATAAATATCACGTCGGCGAGCCGTTCATTTACCCGCGCAACGACCTCGATTACACTGCCAACTTCATGCACATGATGTTCGGCACGCCCTGCGAGGAGTACAAGCCGAATCCGGTGCTGGTGCACGCCTTGGACACCATTTTCACCTTGCATGCCGATCACGAGCAGAACGCATCGACTTCGACGGTTCGTCTGTCGGGATCTTCCGGCGCTAATCCGTATGCCTGCATCTCAGCGGGGATCGCCTGCCTCTGGGGCCCGGCACACGGCGGTGCCAACGAAGCCTGTCTGCAGATGCTCGAAGAAATCCACGATGTCTCGCGCGTTGGCCGCTACATTGCCCGCGCCAAGGACAAGAACGACGAATTCAAGCTGATGGGTTTTGGTCACCGTGTCTACAAGAACTTCGATCCGCGCGCGAAACTGATGCGCAAGGTCTGCGGCGATGTCCTACAGGAACTCGGTCTAGAGAACGATCGTCTGTTCAAGCTGGCGATGGAACTGGAGAAGATCGCTCTGGAGGATGACTACTTCATCGAGAAGAAGCTCTATCCCAACGTCGATTTCTACTCGGGAATCGTTCAGAAGGCGCTTGGCATTCCAACCACCATGTTCACCTGCATCTTCGCGCTGGCGCGTACGGTCGGGTGGATGACGCAATGGGAAGAGATGATCAACGATCCGGAATACAAGATCGGTCGTCCACGCCAGCTCTATGTCGGCAAAGCCCGGCGTGACGTCATTGCCGTCGACCAGCGCTAGGCTGATCGACTCAAAGGGGCGGCCGGCAGTAGCCGCCCTTTTTCATGCTGTGGCCTCCCACACCACAGTTTTTCTCAATTCGAACCAGAACGGTGACGACAGGTAACTGCCATGATGAATCAGCTTTTTGGTAACTCCCTACTCTTTGGCGGCAATGCACCCTTTGTCGAGGAGTTGTACGAAAACTATCTCGACAATCCTGGCTCTGTCTCCGATCAATGGCGCGAGTATTTCGACAAGCTGGCGCAACTGCCGGGTTACGTTGCCCGCGATGTTCCTCATTTGCCAGTGATCAATGCGTTTGCTGAACTGGCAAGAAAGGGAGGCTACCGCGCCGCGGCAGTCACACCGGTAGATGACAGGAAACAGGTCAGCGTTCTCCAGATGATCACCTCGTATCGTTTCATTGGCGACCGCTGGGCCAACCTGGACCCACTCAAACGCACGCCGCGTCCGGAGGTGCCGCAGCTCGATCCTGCCTATTACGGCCTTTCCGATGCTGACCTGAATACCGTGTTCAATGCCGGATCGTTCAAGGGAACGCCGGACCACGCCACCTTTGGCCAGATCTACGACGCACTCAAGGCGACCTATTGCGGATCGATCGGCGTCGAGTACATGTACATCAGTACGGTCGCCGAGAAACGCTGGATTCAAGATCGCCTCGAGCGCATCCATTCGAAGCCGAACTATACTGCCGAGCAGAGAAGACGGATGCTCGAACGTCTGACTGCCGCCGAAACGCTCGAACGCTACCTACACACCCGTTATGTCGGGCAGAAACGCTTCTCGCTCGAAGGGGGAGAATCCACGATCGTGGCCATGGATGAACTGATTCGTGTCGCCGGCGCCGGAGGGGTGGACGAGATCGTCGTCGGAATGGCTCACCGTGGCCGCCTCAACGTGTTGGTCAATACGCTGGGCAAGGCGCCGTCGATGTTATTTGACGAATTCGAGGGCAAAAAGGCGCAGATACTGACTGCCGGTGACGTCAAGTACCACATGGGTTACTCGTCCGACGTGTCAACCCCGGGCGGTCCCTGCCATCTGACGCTGGCGTTCAACCCCTCACACCTCGAAATCGTGAACCCGGTAGTCGTCGGTTCGGTGTATTCGCGCCAGCGTCGTCGCGGCGAGAACGGCAAGGACAAGGTACTCTCCGTGCTCATCCATGGGGATGCAGCCGTCGCTGGCCAGGGAGTCAACCAGGAAATGCTCAATTTCGCGCAGACGCGCGGTTACGGTGTGGGCGGTACGGTCCATATCGTCATCAATAACCAGATCGGCTTTACCACCTCCGACCCGCGCGACTACCGTTCGTCCTTGTACTGTACCGACATCTTCAAGATGGCCGAAGCACCCATCTTTCATGTCAATGGGGATGATCCGGAAGCGGTGGCGCTGGTCACTAGCCTGGCCGTCGAATTCCGCAAAACCTTCAAGAAGGATGTCGTGGTCGACATTGTCTGTTATCGCAAGCTCGGTCACAACGAGCAGGATGAGCCGATGGTCACACAACCGCTGATGTACAAGAAGATCCAGCAGCATCCCGGCACGCGCAAGCTCTACGCAGACAAGCTGGTTGCCGAAGGCGTACTGCACGCCGAGGGTCCGAACGAGATCATCGCCGATTACCGTGCTCACCTCGATCGTGGCGAACTGTTGTATAACCCGGTCCTCGCCGGTTACAAGCACCCGATGACCATCGACTGGACACCGTTCGTCTCGCCGCAATACATCGAAAATTGTGATACCAAGGTGCCAGTCGGCGAACTGCAGCGCCTGTCCGAGCGGTTGACGACTATTCCACCGAACTTCACGTTGCACAGCCGCGTTCAGAAGATCATCGAGGACCGTCGCCAGATGGGCGAGGGCAAGCTCCCGGTCGACTGGGGAATGGCCGAAAACCTGGCTTACGCCTCGCTGCTGGTTTCCGGCTATGGCGTTCGTATTTCCGGCGAGGATGTTGGCCGCAGCACTTTCTTCCACCGACACGCCGCGCTGCACGACCAGAATCGTGAGCACTGGGATCATGGGACCTATTACCCGCTGGCCAACCTGCAGGAACGGCAGGGTGGTTTCCAATGCTTCGACTCGGTGCTCTCGGAGGAGGCAGTGCTGGCCTTCGAGTATGGCTACTCGACCGCCAATCCGCACGAGTTGGTGGTCTGGGAGGCGCAATTCGGGGACTTCGCCAACGGTGCGCAAGTGGTCATCGACCAGTTCATCGCTGCCGGAGAAGCCAAGTGGGGGCGGGCCAGTGGACTGGTACTGCTGCTGCCGCATGGTTATGAAGGACAGGGTCCGGAGCATTCTTCGGCACGCATCGAGCGTTACATGCAGCTCTGTGCCGAGATGAACATGGAAGTCTGCCAGCCATCGACACCAGCGCAGGTTTTCCACATGCTGCGCCGGCAAGCACTGCGTAGCCAGCGCAAACCGTTGATCGTTTTCTCGCCGAAATCGCTGCTTCGCCACAAGGATGCAACCTCGACGCTGGAGGAGTTGAGCGACGGAGAGTTCCAGCGCGTGATCGGAGAAGTCGAACCGATCATTGCCAAGAAGGTCACCCGAGTGATCTTCTGCTCCGGCAAGATCTACTACGAACTGGTGGCTGCACGGCACGAGCGGAAGGTCTCGCATGTTGCGATTGCCCGACTCGAGCAGCTCTATCCCTTTCCGCAAGAGTCTTTCCAGGAGGAACTGGCCAAGTACCCAAAAGCTACGGAAGTTGTTTGGTGTCAGGATGAGCCGCGCAATCAAGGTGCTTGGTACTGGATCGCCTCGCGTCAGCACCTGTCGCGCTCGCTCAGCGACAAGCAGCATTTGTTGCTGGTTTCCCGTCCAGCCTCAGCGTCCCCGGCGGTTGGTTACCAAAGCAAGCACAACGCCCAACAAAAGGCTCTGATCGACTCCGCCTTCGGTGAGATCGAGTACTACAAATTGCCCTAGAACGGAGAGAACATGATCATCGACGTCAAAGTTCCACAGCTTTCCGAGTCAGTTGCCGAAGCGACCCTGGTCACCTGGCACAAGAAGGCCGGCGAAGCCGTCACAAGGGATGAAAACCTGATCGACATCGAGACCGACAAGGTCGTCCTCGAACTGCCAGCACCGGATGGTGGCGTGCTGGTTGAAATTGTCAAGACTGACGGGGAGACTGTGGTTGCGGGTGAGGTGATTGCGCGCATCGATACTGCCGCGCAGGCTGGCGCAGTCGCGGGCGCAGTACCAGCAACGAGGGGGATACCGGCCAAAACAGAGGCCGTGGCGATGGCTCCGGTTACGGCTGCGGGTGTCGCTTTGCCGGCAGCCCGCAAAATCCTCGAAGAGAAAGGGATGGCCGCCAGCAGTGTCGCGGGTACCGGTCGTGGCGGTCGGGTGACCAAGAGTGATGCACTGGCCGCCCAGGCGCAGGCGCCTGTGGTGAAAGCGGCTGCGGCTGCAGACCCGGTCACCGTGCCGGTCGCCAGCCCGGTTTCGGGGCTGGCACCAGCACCGAGCGTGACGGTGCCGCTTGGTGACCGGCCGGAGCAGCGCGTACCGATGTCACGTCTGCGTGCCCGAGTTGCCGAGCGCCTGCTGCAATCACAGGCGACCAATGCGATCCTGACCACCTTCAATGAGGTGAACATGGGCCCGATCATGGCCCTGCGCAAGCAATATGGTGATCGCTTCGAAAAGGTACACGGGGTTCGCCTCGGTTTCATGGGCTTCTTTGTCAAGGCCGCCGTTGCGGCGCTGCAAAAATTCCCGGTGATCAACGCCTCGGTCGATGGCAACGACATCGTATACCATGGCTACATCGACATCGGCATTGCTGTAGGCAGCCCGCGCGGCCTGGTGGTGCCGATCCTGCGCGACGCTGACCAGATGACCATTGCCGACATCGAGAAGAAAATCGGCGAATTCGGCAGCAAGGCCAAGGACGGCAAGCTGTCGATGGAAGATCTGACCGGCGGCACCTTCTCGATTTCCAACGGCGGTGTCTTCGGTTCGATGTTGTCGACCCCGATCATCAATCCGCCGCAGTCGGCGATCCTCGGCATTCATGCGACCAAGGACCGTCCAGTGGTCGAAAATGGCCAAGTAGTGATCCGTCCGATCAACTATCTGGCCATGTCATACGATCATCGGATTATCGACGGTCGCGAGGCGGTGCTCGGCCTGGTGACCATGAAGGAAGCACTGGAGGATCCAGCTCGCCTGCTGCTTGGCGTTTGACCACTCGCCACCGAGGCACGGGTCCTCACGGATCATGAATCGGGAGTGTCCGGGAAAGTCATGACTGTTATAAAGGGAATCAATCATGTCCAAACAATTTGACGTTCTCGTTATCGGTGGTGGCCCGGGTGGCTACATTGCCGCCATTCGGGCCGCACAGCTTGGTTTCAATGTCGCCTGCTGTGAATCAAATGCCTATGCCGATCCCAAGGGAGAACCGCGTCTTGGCGGTACCTGCCTGAACGTTGGTTGCATTCCTTCGAAAGCGCTGCTGCATACCTCGCACCTCTTTGAGGAGAGCGGGCACAGCTTTGCTGAGCAGGGGATCTGTGTCGGTACGCCGACCATCGATGTGGCCAGGATGATCGGTCGCAAGGAGGGTATCGTTAAACAGCTGACCAGTGGCATCAAGGGCCTGTTCAAGAAAAACAAGGTCACTCTGCTCAATGGGCACGGTGCTTTTGTCGGGCGCAAGGAATCGGCTGAAAGTGAGGTCTGGCAGATCAGGGTGGGTGACGTACTGGTCGAGGCTAGGCAGATAATCGTGGCTACCGGTTCCAAGGCCCGTCATCTGCCTGGGGTGCCTGTCGATAACGAGATCGTTTGCGACAACATCGGTGCGCTCGACCTCAACGCCGTGCCGAAGAGGCTCGCGGTCATCGGTGCCGGCGTCATCGGCCTTGAAATGGGCAGCGTCTGGCGTCGCCTGGGTTCTGAAGTGACCATCCTTGAAGCGCTACCGGAATTTCTTTCAGTCACCGATATCGACGTGGCCAAGGAAGCTGCCAAGGTTTTTGCCAAACAGGGCCTGAAGATCATTACCGGCATCGAAATCGGTGATGTCAAGATTTCCCAGAAAGGGGTCTCGATCGACTATACCGGCAGGGACGGCAGCGAGCAGAAACTCGATGCCGATCGACTGATTGTCTCGATCGGCCGCATTCCCAACACGGATGGCCTGGATGCCGACAAGGTGGGTCTCAAACTGACCGAGCGAGGCCAGATCGAAGTCGATGCCCAATGCCGTACCAATCTCCCCGGCGTATGGGCGGTGGGTGATGTCGTCGCCGGTCCGATGCTGGCGCACAAGGCGATGGAAGAGGGCGTCATGGTCGCCGAGATCATGGCTGGTCAGTCCGGGCACTGCAATCACGAGACTATCCCCTGGGTGATTTACACCAGTCCGGAGATCGCCTGGGTCGGCAAGACCGAACAACAGTTGAAGGCCGAAGGCGTTGCCTACAAAGCCGGCAGGATTCCTTTTGCCGCGAACGGTCGTGCGCTTGGCATGGGCGAGCCAAACGGTTTCGTCAAGATGCTCGCTTGCGCCACGACCGACCGTATTCTCGGTGTCCATATCATCGGCGCGAATGCCTCCGAGCTGATCTCGGAGGGGGTCGTGGCGATGGAGTTCGGCGCCGCCGCCGAGGATCTGGCGCGCATTTGCCATGCGCATCCGACATTGTCGGAGGTGGTCCACGAAGCTGCGCTGGCCTGCGACAAGCGGCCACTACACTTCTAGATCTGAACGAGAGAGGCGACGCCAACGTCCGGAGAACTGATCGGATCGTTAGTCTCCGCAGAAAGGATTGCTGCGTCTCTCGGCTCCGAAAGTCGACATCGGTCCATGACCAGGGATGAAGGCGACATCGTCGCCGAGCGGCCAGAGCCGGTTGCGGATCGAAGAAATCAGCGTATCAAAATCGCCTTTCGGAAAATCGGTACGGCCAATCGACCCCTGGAACAGCACGTCGCCAACGATCGCCAAGCGGCCCGGCGGGTAAAAGAAAACCACGTGCCCAGGCGTGTGGCCAGGACAATGCAGGACATCCATTTCGACCTTGCCGAACGATACCTTGTCGCCCTGGACGAGCCAGCGGTCAGGAGTGAAGGCACGCACGTTGGCAAAGCCGAACATCCTGCTCTGCACCGGCATGCCGTCAATCCAGAACTGGTCTTCGCGCTGCGGTCCTTCGATCGGCAAGGACAAACGATCCGCCAAATCAGCGACGGCGCCGGCGTGGTCGATGTGACCGTGCGTGACGAGAATTTTCTCCAGCTCGACGCCGTTAGCCGCAACTGCTCGCAGGATACGCGATACATCACCACCCGGGTCTACGACGGCACCGCGTCTGGTTTGCTCGCACCAGAGCAGGCTGCAGTTCTGCTCGAAGGGAGTCACCGGGATGATCTGATATTTCATGTTCGACGGTCGTAGAGGGATGTCTGCCAAGACTGCGCAGTATACCAGACGACCACTCGCCGCGCCGCTGCGTCCAGCTGTGCGGCCCTTCTTGCCGAGTGCGCTGGTGGCTCTGATGTCACTGATGATCGCTTGCGATGCCATGGCGCAGAGCGATGCAACCGGCGGCGCAGCGGCCCGCGTCGAGGTGTCGCTCGACGGCGAAATCTACAGCGTGCGAGCCAGCGCGCAGTTGGCCGCCGATCAGCGTGTGGTTTGGGAAACGCTGACCGACTATGAGCGCCTGCGCGAGTTTATTCCTGGTGTGACGCGCGCACGCGTTCTCGCACGTACAGGAAACCAGCTCAGTATCGAGCAGGTCGGCGTGTTCTCGGTATTGTTTATCGATCTGCCGGTACGGGTCCGCCTGGCGGTTCAGCACCTTCCCTACACGATGGTGCTGGCGCGCATGGATGCGAGTCCCCTGGACGCGGGTGAGCCGACGCTGCGCAGTTTCAGCGGCCGTTACACGCTGAGCGTGGTCCGCCTGGCGCAGCGTGCCGGGGTGCGGCTGGACTACGACGCGCAGTTCGAACTGACGCGACCGCTGCCCGTGGTGATCGGCCCGCTGTTTGGCGTTGCCGCCGTGCGCGGCACGATGCGTGCGCAGTTCGAGGCGATGCTGCGCGAGATCGAGCGGCGACAGGCGCTGCTGGTCGCTGCGGAGCAAGCCGAATGATGAACAGTCTCATCATTGCTCTGTGCTGCGGCCTGCTTATCGGTTGTGCAAGTACTGACCCCTACGGATACGCGCCGGTCGCACTGCGCCTGCAGCAGGACGATGCCGTGGGGGATTGCGCGCGGCTTTTCCAGGTAAGCGACCGACTGATCGACGAGGCAGGCACACGTGATGCGCAGGCGCCACGCGTGCCAGGATTTCCCTATCGACGGGTCGATCGTGTACTTGCCCAGATGGCAGTGCAGAGCGACTTGACCGCGCCTCAGGCACAAGCCTGGAGCGTCGCGCTGGCGGTGCTGGATGCGGCCGCTCGGCGGATTGAACTTGGCAATGCCAGTCACGACGCTACTGCCTTTACCGACGCGCTAGCCTCTTGCCGGCAACTGCTGGCATGGGTCGATCAGAACGAGCTGCCGGCGTTGCTTGAAGCAATCCAGGTGCCCGACGACTACTCGATCGGGATGCGTGCGCTGGGCCTCTATCCGCTGACACGCTACACTTTCGCTGCCGGCATCCGGAGCTGGCAGCGCGACACGCTGGCAGAGTTTGCCGCACAGGCCGAGACTGACCCGTTTGCCGCCATGCGTCGGCGCTACACCGTCAGCGAATCTCTGGCCACCATGCCGACACTGCTCAATTTGCCCGAACTTGGCCTGCCGGTGCTCACTCGACAGACACTGACCAGACTGATCCTTCTCCACGCCCCGCAACTCGACATTGCCACGGCGAGCGAGGCCGATCACCCCGGCGCACTGGTCTGGCGGATCGGTTATGATGGCCGGCCGCGGATCGACGTTGGCCTCAACCAGCCGGTTCTGTACGTGCGCACTAGCCACGCACATTTCGGTGGGCGCTGGTTGCTACAACTGATATACACTGTTTGGTTTTCGGCACGCCCACCGGTGCATGCCTACGACGTTTTGGCCGGGCGGCTCGATGGCCTGATGTGGCGCGTCACCCTGGCCGAGGACGGCACCCCCTTGGTCTATGACACGATTCATCCCTGTGGCTGCTATCATCTGTTCATTCCGACCGAGCAGGTACAGGCGCGACCGCAAACCGAGAGCATCGATGAAAACCTGTTTGCCCCCCAAACGCTACGCTCGCCGGCGACGCACGAGCGCGTCGTGCTGAAACTTGCAGCTGGCACGCACTATCTGCAGCGAGTCGAAATCGACGTCGCGCGACAGGATCACAGCGTCGCACTCGTGCTGCGCGACGACGACGAGCTGCGTGCGCTACCCCTGCCTGACGGCGGCAGCCGCAGCGCTTTCACTCCAGATGGGCTGATCGACGGCAGCGAGCGGCTCGAACGCTTTTACTTCTGGCCGATGGGGGTGGTCAGCGCCGGGCAGATGCGGCAATGGGGGCGACATGCGACGGCTTTCGTCGGGCGCCGCCATTTCGATGATCCGACCCTGATCGATCGCTACTTCGAACGCCTGCCGTGAAGCATCAGCCAGCCGCCTGCCAGGCTATGCCATGAGGCTACGAGTTGCTACCTACAATATCCATAAGGGTGTCACTGGTATCCGCGGGCGACCGCGCATCCACGACGTACGCATGGCGCTCGACGCCATCGACGCCGACATCGTTTTCCTGCAGGAAGTGCAGGACCGCAACGAACGGCTCGCTCGTCAGCCTGGCTACCCATTATCGGGTACGCAGCTCGATTTTCTGGCCACCGGCACTTACGCGCACCGTGCCTATGGCATGAATGCCGTTTATCCGCATGGGCATCACGGGAATGCCATCCTCTCGCGCCATCGGATTGTAGACTTCACTAACCACGATATCTCCGACCATATCCTGGAAAAACGCGGCCTGTTGCACGCCGTGGTGCGTTTTGGCCGCGGCAAGGGCCGTGAGGTGCACCTGATCTGCGTCCATTTCGGCCTGATCAAGCGTAGCCGCCTGCGGCAGGCCACTTTTCTGGCCGATTTCGTGCAGCGTGAAGTACCCATTAAGGCGCCGCTGATCATTGCCGGCGACTTCAATGACTGGCAACAGCGAGTCGATAGTCTGCTTCGCGACCGGCTGGGTGTCGATGAAGTGGGTGAGGCAGCCAGGTCGGAAACCCCTGACCGTGGGGTTCTCGACTGGTTGCTGCCCTGGCGCACCGCTAGTGATACGCAGGCTGGAGTGGCGCGCACATTTCCGAGTTTTGCCCCGTGGCTGACGCTCGATCGCATCTACGTGCGCGGCTTCCAGATACTCGAAATGCAGGTCCCCAAGGGTCTGTCCTGGGCTCGCTGTTCGGATCACGCGCCGCTGATCGCGGAACTCGAACTCTGACGGCAGGCGGACACCGTAGTCAACGGTATTCCCGCCCATTCACGCCGCCAGCCCCGCCGTCCGATGATTGTCGATCACTTGCAACAATTGAGCAAAGACTTTGGGCGTACCAGCGACCAGGTTGCCGGTTTGCAGGTAGCTTTCGTTGCCTGCAAGATCACTGATCAAGCCGCCGGCCTCGGAAATCAACAGCGCGCCACCGGCGATGTCCCAGGGCGACAAGCCGAATTCCCAGAAGCCGTCGAAACGACCGCAGGCCACATAGGCCAGATCGAGAGAAGCGGCGCCGGGGCGGCGGAGGCCGGCAGATTTTCGCGCCAGTTCCTTGAAGATCGCCAAGTAAGCGTCGATGTGGTCGTAGATGCGGTAAGGGAAGCCGGTGCCAATCAACGCGTCTTCGAGCCTGACGCACTTGCTGACACGGATGCGGCGTTCGTTGAGGAAGGCGCCAGCGCCCTTGCTGGCAGTGAACATCTCGTTCCTGACCGTGTCATATACCACCGACTGGGTGATCTGGCCGCGGTGAGCGAGTGCAATCGAGACCGCGTATTGAGGAAGACCGTGAATGAAATTGGTGGTGCCGTCAAGCGGATCGATGATCCACTGATACTCGCTGGTGCCAGTGCTGCCGGCGGTTTGACCGGACTCTTCTGCTAGAATGCCATACTCTGGATATGCCTCGCGCAGCACCTCGATGATCGCCGCTTCGGCGGTCTTATCCACTTCCGTGACGAAATCGCTCTGACGCTTGGTGGCGACCTGTAGGTGCTCGAGATCCAGTGAGGCACGATTGATGATCTGGCTGGCGCGGCGAGCCGCCTTGATGAGGATGTTGAGAGCTGGATGCATGGATGAATTTTAAGGAACCCGGCGGGTGCGGACTGATTGCTGTGGGAGAGCTTCGATTCTAATATGAACCGGCCTGCCAGGTCTCAATCTTCGAGCTCGCCGCTCGACCGGGTCCGCGTCGTCCTGTCGCATACCAGTCATCCCGGCAACATAGGCGCCGCCGCGCGCGCGATGAAGACGATGGGTCTATCGCGCCTGCTGCTGGTCAATCCGAAGCACTTTCCCGATGACCAGGCGCTGGCCCGCGCCGCCGGGGCCGAAAGCCTTCTCGTGACGGCCGAGGTGTGTACGAGCGTTGATGCAGCCCTGGCCGATTGCGTATTTGCTTGCGCAATCTCGGCGCGGCAGCGTAACCTCGGGCCACCGCCATTGCCGGCGCGCCTGGCTGCGGCAGAGATTCTCGCCAGGGCCGACGAGGGCGAGGTAGCGCTATTGTTTGGCAACGAGACTGCCGGGCTGTCGAACGCCGAGGTACAGCGCTGTCAGCGTACAGTCTTCATCCCCGCGAACCCAGAGTACACTTCACTCAATCTGGCTGCAGCGGTGCAACTGCTGTGTTACGAGTTGCGCCTGGCGGCTTTCGATGGCCATCCACCGGTACTCAGCAAAACGGTGCCTTTTGCTTCGCCACCGGCAAGCCACCAGGATGTGCAGCGGTTTTTCGAGCATCTTGAACGGGTCATGGTGAGCAGCGGTTTTCTCGACCCGCGGCGACCACGGCGGTTGCTTCCCAAGCTGCGTCGCCTGTTCGGACGTGCCGAGCTCGAGTGCGACGAGATCAACATTCTGCGCGGATTGCTCGACGCGGTCGAAAGGCAGGTCGCCGGAAAGCGCAGAATGGCCAGCGGTACAAGCGACACCGTGGATAATAGTGGATCATAATGGTTGGTTATTGTATGATGAGTTACTTCCCACAAGGATTTTCGCTGAAGGATTTTCCTTTCATGTTCAGCCGCCTGCGAGAAGACATTCAATCGGTATTCGATCGTGACCCTGCTGCCCGGACCTTCTGGGAGGTGCTGACCTGTTATCCCGGGGTGCATGCGATGGCCTCACATCGTTTGGCGCACTGGCTGTGGACGCATCAATTGCACTGGCTGGGCCGCGCAGTTTCGCATCTCGGTCGTTTCTTCACCGGCATTGAAATCCACCCCGGAGCGACGATCGGCCGGCGTCTGTTCATCGATCACGGGATGGGCGTGGTGATCGGCGAGACCGCCATCATTGGCGACGATGTCACGCTCTACCACGGCGTCACCCTCGGCGGCACTTCATGGAACAAGGGCAGGCGGCATCCGACGCTGGAAAATGGCGTGGTCATCGGAGCTGGCGCCAAGGTGCTCGGACCGATCACCGTCGGTGCGTCGGCCAAGGTCGGTTCGAATGCTGTGGTGATCAAGAGCGTGCCGCCAGGAGCCACTGCAGTGGGCAATCCGGCGCGCATCATCGACAGCGTGCAGGCCGAGAAGCGTGAGCAGATGGCCGGGCAGCTGGGTTTCTCGGCTTATGCCCTGGCTGGCGATCAGGATGACCCGCTGGCCAAGGCGATTCATGGACTTCTCGACCATGCGGTCGAGGTTGACCGGCGTTTTGAACTACTGCTCAGGAAACTTGACGAGGCCGGCGTCGAGGTCAAGGACGACTTGGTCACGACTGACCATTTTGACCCTAAATACCTGAGTAAAATAGTTGACTAATTACCGAGTTGTCACTATAGTCTAATAACTTGATCAACTACTAATATCCGTGGAGGAGCCATGCGACTAACTACCAAAGGACGTTTCGCAGTCACTGCGATGATCGACTTGGCACTGCGCTGCAGCGAAGGTCCGGTGTCTCTGGCCGGAATCAGCGATCGCCAGAAGATTTCCCTTTCCTATCTCGAGCAGCTGTTCGGCAAGCTGCGCCGCTATGGCCTCGTCGACAGCGTGCGCGGCCCCGGTGGCGGCTACTGTCTGGCGCGACCAACCAGCGAGATGACGGTTACCGACATCATCCGTGCCGTCGATGAACCACTCGATGCGACGCAATGCGGTGGCCGCGAGAACTGCCGCGACGATGAGCGCTGCATGACGCACGAGTTATGGTCGACGCTCAACGACAAAATGTACGAGTTTCTCAGTTCGGTGACGCTAGCCGAGCTCGTCAATCAACAACTCCAGAGAACCGGTGGCAAGGTCGCCGTTGTCCATGATGCGCGCCGGAGCAGGCCGCGGGCACGTGTCAAGGCCGTTGCCCTTGAAAGCTAAGCGTCGATCGCCATGTTCGCGCCCGTGTATCTCGACCACAATGCCAGTACTCCGCCCGATCCGGAGGTGCTCGAGGCGATGCTGCCCTATCTTTCGGGGCAGTTCGGCAATGCCTCGAGCCGGCACGAGTATGGGCGTGCGGCACGGTGGGCGATCGACGAGGCGCGCAGCCAGGTTGCTGCGGCAGTCGGTGCGCATGCGAGCGAAGTGGTGTTTGCCAGTGGCGGTTCGGAAGCCAACAATCTGTTGATCAAGGGTGCCGCAGCTTGTCTGAAGCCTGGTCTGCTGGCCGTCAGCGCGATTGAGCACCCCTGTGTGATCAAGCCGGCCGAACAATTGTGCAAACGTGGCTGGACACTCGAAAAACTGGCGGTTGACGCCAACGGACGGGTCGATATCAACAACTTTGCGATGATAATGACCCGAAAACCGAAGATCGTTTCGGTAATGCTGGCCAACAACGAAACCGGTGTATTGCAGGATCTCGAACCACTCGCCGAGCACGCGCGCATGGCCGGCGCCTGGTTTCACACCGATGCGGTGCAGGCGGTCGGCAAGCTGGCCGTCGATTTCCGTCGTCTCAATGCCGCTGGAGTGCATGCGCTAACCTTGTCGGCACACAAGATCGGCGGTCCCAAGGGTGCGGCAGCGCTGGTGCTCGATAAACGCGTCGAACTGGAGCCACTGATTGCCGGCGGTGGTCAAGAACGCGGACTACGTTCGGGGACCGAGAATGTTGCGGCAATCGTCGGTTTCGGCGTCGCCTGTACCCTGGCTGCAGAGCGACAAGCCAAGCTGGCGAAGCCTCTGCTCGAAATGCGCAGGCGGCTTGAAGCCGGTCTCATCGCCCTCGGCGCGACACTCTTTGGCCAGGCCGCCGAGCGCCTGCCGAACACCGTTTATTTTTCGTTTCCTGAACTTGATGGTGAAACGCTGGTCGGACACCTGGACCGCGCCGGCTACGCAGTTGCCAGCGGCGCGGCCTGTTCAAGTGCCAACCCCGAGCCCTCGCATGTGCTGCGGGCGATGGGGGTCGATCCCGAGCTGGCCCGCGGCGCGGTGCGCATCAGTCTTGGTGCCGGCAACCGCAAGGAACATGTCGCCGGTTTTCTGGAAACCCTGCGGGCCACTGTCGCCGGCTTGCGGCGGCTGACCGCAATGACCGCCTGAGCGCGCCAGACGACGAACTGAAGATCTGCAAGAAACATGAATAACCCGGAGCAAGAGCAATGCTGAAACTGCCTATCTATCTCGATTATTCCGCCACGACGCCGGTTGATCCGCGCGTGGCGGAAAAGATGATCCCTTATCTGTTCGAGAAATTCGGCAACGCAGCTTCTCGCTCACATTCTTTCGGCTGGGAAGCCGAGGCTGCGGTCGAAGAAGCGCGTGCAGAAGTGGCCAGACTGGTCAATGCCGACCCCAAGGAAATTGTCTGGACCTCCGGTGCGACCGAGTCGAACAATCTGGCGCTCAAGGGAGCGGCGCATTTCTACTCCGGCAAGGGCAAGCATCTGGTGACGGTCAAGACCGAGCACAAGGCCGTTCTCGATACCTGCCGCGAACTCGAGCGGCAGGGTTTTGAAGTCAGCTACCTCGACGTTAGGAACGACGGTCTGCTCGACCTCGATGTGTTCAAGGCGGCACTACGCCCGGATACGATCGTCGCCTCGGTGATGTTCGTCAATAACGAAATTGGCGTCATCCAGCCGATCAGCGAGATTGGCGAGATCTGCCGCAGCAGGGGAATCATCTTGCATGTCGATGCGGCGCAGGCGACCGGCAAAGTGG
Source organism: Candidatus Accumulibacter cognatus (assembly GCF_000584975.1). Taxonomy (NCBI): domain Bacteria; kingdom Pseudomonadati; phylum Pseudomonadota; class Betaproteobacteria; genus Candidatus Accumulibacter; species Candidatus Accumulibacter cognatus. The sequence continues at coordinate 47,661 of NZ_JDST02000013.1, forward strand.
CAATCGATCTCGCGGCGCTCAAGGTCGATCTGATGAGCTTCTCGGCGCACAAGACCTACGGCCCGAAAGGGATCGGCGCCTTGTACGTGCGGCGCAAACCGCGCGTTCGCTTGAACGCGCAGATGCATGGCGGTGGCCACGAGCGTGGTTTCCGCTCCGGGACCCTGGCAACGCATCAGATCGTCGGCATGGGTGAGGCTTTTCGCCTGGCACGCCTGGAGATGGGTGCAGAGAACGAGCGCATCCGTATGCTGCGTGATCGCCTGCTCAAAGGTCTGTCGGACATTGAGCATGTCTATGTCAATGGCGACATGGAGCGCCGGGTGCCGCACAACCTGAACATCAGCTTCGCCTACGTCGAAGGCGAATCGTTGCTGATGGCGATCAAGGATCTCGCCGTGTCGTCCGGGTCGGCATGTACTTCTGCCTCTCTCGAACCGTCATATGTCCTGCGAGCGCTCGGTCGCGATGACGAACTCGCGCACAGTTCGATCCGGTTCACGCTTGGCCGTTTCACCAGCGAGGAGGACGTCGACTACGCGATCAAGCTCCTGCACGAGAAGATCGGCAGATTGCGCGAACTCTCGCCACTGTGGGAAATGGTTCAGGACGGAGTCGACCTCAGTACGGTCCAGTGGGCCGCTCATTGATGAATGAATGTATTGAAGGAGAAACAGCATGTCGTATAGTGTCAAGGTTCTGGATCACTACGAAAATCCGCGTAACGTCGGATCGTTCGGCAAGGAAGAGGAGGGCGTGGCCACCGGCATGGTCGGTGCGCCCGCCTGCGGTGACGTGATGAAGCTGCAGATCAAGGTTGGCAAGGGCGGTGTCATCGAAGACGCCAAGTTCAAGACTTACGGCTGCGGTTCGGCGATTGCTTCTTCTTCGCTGGTGACCGAATGGGTCAAGGGCAAGACCATCGATCAGGCACTGGACATCAAGAACACTCAGATTGCCGACGAACTGGCTCTGCCACCGGTCAAGATCCACTGCTCGATACTTGCAGAGGATGCGATCAAGGCGGCGGTGGCTGATTACAAGAAAAAGCATGGCGAGCAGTTCCCGGCTTAACAGACCAGTACAGCAGGAGGTTTTTGCATGGCAGTGACGCTTTCTGAAAGGGCCGCCCGCCACGTTGCTAATTTCATGGTCAAGCGCGGCAAAGGCATCGGGCTGCGCCTCGGCGTGCGCACCAGCGGCTGCTCCGGGATGGCCTATAAGCTCGAATTCGCTGATAACGCGCGACCGGATGACATCGAGTTTGAATCGTACGGCGTCAAGGTTCTGATCGACCCAAAAAGCCTTCCCTATCTTGACGGGACCGAACTCGACTACGCGCGAGAGGGCCTGAACGAAGGATTCCGCTTCAACAACCCGAACGTCAAGGACGCTTGCGGCTGCGGCGAAAGTTTCAACGTGTAATTCGCAGATAAGATGGGAGGGGGAGCGACAGGCAGGTTGGTGCAGGCGAAAGTCGCGTATACCACTCCGAGCTGAGTGAAGCTGTGCTGCTGGGAACAAATGGAATTCAACGCCGATCACTTCACCCTCTTCGAGTTGCCGGTCGCCTTTCGGCTGAACGCAGCGCTGCTCGACCATCGCTACCGAGAAATCCAGTCCAAGTTGCATCCCGACCGCTTTGCAAGTGCCGGCGAGGCTGAACGACGGCTTTCGCTGCAGTGGGCGACGCGGATCAATGAAGCCTACCAGACGCTCAAGAAACCCCTGACACGGGCGAAATATTTGCTGCATCTGGCTGCGCACGATATCGGCAGCGACAACAATACCCTGATGCCGGCAGATTTCCTGATCGAGCAGATGGAATGGCGCGAGGCAGCTGCCGAAGCGCGTGCCGCTGGCGAATACCACGAACTTGAGCATTTGTACCATCGTCTGCAGCGTGACATGCGCGAACGCTACGAGGAAATCGCTGTCCTGCTCGACGATCGGCATGACCTGGAACAGACCGCAGACCGTGTGCGGCGACTGATGTTCCTGGAGAAGCTGCTCGCCGAGATCGACGAAGCGATGGCGGCCTGCGAAGAATAGCAACCAATCCACTGCGCCGAACTACCCGCCACAAGTACCAGGAACTTCTTCATGGCATTGTTACAGATTGCAGAACCAGGCGAGTCCACGGCGCCGCACCAGCACCGGCTGGTGATCGGCATCGACCTCGGCACGACCAACTCACTGGTCGCAACGGTCCGCAGTGGCCTGGCGGCCGTTCTCGGCGACGAACTGGGGCGTCCCCTGCTGCCCTCGGTGGTACGCTACCTGCCCGACGGACATAGCGAGGTCGGTTACGAAGCGCAAGCGAAACAGGCCCTTGATCCGCGCAACACCATCGTCTCGGTCAAACGCTTCATGGGCCGCGGCTTGCAGGACATTGCCAACCGCGAAGGCATGCCCTACCTGTTTGACGATGCTCCTGGAATGTTGCGATTGCACACCGCTGCCGGGCTGAAAAGCCCGGTCGAAGTCTCGGCCGAGATCCTGCGCACCCTGCGTCGGCGTGCCGAAGCATCGCTGGGGGGCGTACTGCTCGGTGCGGTGATCACCGTTCCCGCCTACTTCGACGATGCGCAGCGACAGGCCACCAAGGATGCTGCTAGGCTGGCAGAACTCCCGGTGCTGCGCCTGCTCAACGAGCCGACCGCAGCAGCGATTGCCTACGGTCTCGACAACGCTGCCGAAGGCGTCTATGCCGTCTATGACCTCGGCGGTGGCACTTTCGATATCTCGATCCTCAGACTGTCGCGCGGCATCTTCGAGGTGCTGGCAACCGGTGGCGACTCGGCACTGGGTGGTGATGATTTCGACCATCGCATCTTCTGCTGGATCCTCGAAACCGCCGGGCTCAGACCCCTGTCGGTCGAAGATGCCCGGATGCTCCTGACACGCGCTCGCGAGGCCAAGGAATACCTGACCTTTCACGGCGTTGCCCAGATCAACGCGCATCTGAACAGTGGCGAGCAGATCGACCTGACACTGACCACCGAAATCTTTGCCGAAATCACCCAGACACTGGTAGCCAAGACCATGCAACCAGTGAAGAAGGCGTTACGCGATGCCGGTCTGTCGGTTGCCGAAGTCAAGGGCGTGGTGATGGTCGGTGGCGCCACGCGCATGCCGCAGGTGCAGCGCGCCGTTGGTGACTTTTTCCGTCAGGATCCGCTGAACAATCTCGATCCCGACAAGGTCGTCGCCATCGGAGCGGCCAAACAGGCCAACCTGCTGGCTGGCAACGGCCTGGCCGGCGATGACTGGCTGCTGCTCGATGTGATCCCCTTGTCGCTGGGTCTCGAAACCATGGGCGGTCTGGTCGAGAAGATCGTTCCCCGTAATTCGACGATTCCGACGGCGCGCGCGCAGGAATTCACAACCTTTCGCGACGGCCAGACGGCGCTCGCCCTGCATGTCGTACAGGGCGAGCGCGAGTTGGTCAGCGATTGCCGTTCGCTGGCGCGCTTCGAGTTGCGTGGCATTCCTCCGATGGTCGCTGGCGCTGCCCGCATCCGCGTCACTTTTCAGGTCGACGCTGATGGCCTGCTGGCGGTGACCGCCCGTGAAAAGACTTCTGGCGTTGCTGCGAGCATCGTCGTCAAGCCCTCGTACGGACTGTCCGACGACGAAATTGCCGGCATGCTCAAGGACTCTCTGGTGCACGTCAGAGACGACGCGCTGCAACGTGCGCTCAAGGAAACGCAGGTCGATGCCGAACGATTGGTCCAGGCAGTCAGCTCGGCGCTGGCTCGCGACGGGGATCTGCTGAGCGCCGACGAACGGGCTCGCATCGACCTCGACATCGCTAGGTTGCAGGCGGCGGTACGCGGTGACAAGCGACGTCAGATCATGCTGGCGATCGACGAACTCGAAGCCGATACTCAGAATTTCGCTGCGAGACGCATGGACAAATCGATCCGGCAGGCTTTCACCGGCCGCAACATCAACGATCTGGATGGTGGGTCCGGCGGGGCAAGTACGGGGGAGACCGTATGACCCAGGTCATCGTTCTACCACACATCGAACTCTGTCCAGACGGAGCAGTGATCGACGCTAGGCAGGGCGAGTCGCTCTGCCAGAACCTGCTCGAAAACGGCATTGCCATCGAGCACGCCTGTGAGATGTCGTGTGCCTGCACCACCTGCCATGTCATCGTGCGTGAAGGCTTCGCCGACCTCGACCCTTCCGACGAGGTCGAGGACGACTTGCTCGACAAGGCTTGGGGTCTCGAACCGAATTCCCGCCTGTCGTGTCAGGTGATCGTCAATACAGCGTTGCTGGTGATTGAGATCCCGCGTTACTCGATCAACATGACCAAGGAGGGGCATCGATGAAATGGACTGACATCAACGATATCGCTGTCGAACTCGTGGAAGCGCATCCTGAGGTCGACCCACTGAAGATCAACTTCGTCGACCTGATGAACTGGGTGCTCGCCCTGCCCGGTTTTGACGAAGATTCCAGACACTGTGGCGAGAAAATTCTCGAGGCGATCCAGCAAGCCTGGATCGACGAGTTGACATGAAACCCGGCGATATGGGCGGAGGCCAGCGCAACGTTCTCGGTGGACCACTGGGGTCCTGCAGCGAAAAGCCGATGACCGGATTTTTTCGGGATGGCTGCTGCAACACCAGCGACGAAGATTTCGGCAGTCACACCGTTTGCGTGCTGCTGACTGCCGAATTCCTCGAATTCTCGAAAGCGCATGGCAATGACCTGTCGACGCCACGCCCCGAATTTGGCTTTCCCGGCCTGCGCCCCGGCGATCGTTGGTGCCTCTGTGCCGCCCGCTGGCGTGAAGCCCTTCATGCCGGCAGGGCGCCGCGCGTCGTTCTTAACGCCACCAACGAAGCTGCACTGCTGATCGTCGGCCTTGATGATCTCAAACGCCATGCGGTCGACCTGAACTGAAAAACGACTAAGCCATCATGATGGGTAATCCGATCGCCTCCGATGATGAAAGCGGGCTTTCACGGTAACGGTCATCATGACTTTGCCCTTTCCCCGATCCCTTCCACGGCTTGCCCTGCATCGCGGGCCGGCTGCAGCGACGGGAGCGATGCTCGGAAACCCCGTCTTCCCCATAGCCTTATACACAACTCATCTGACATCATAAATATCGATATGAAACAATAAGTTACCGAATTGCATAAAAACCTGCTCGTTTGAGCATGTTTCATCTAAAAATCAACGATTTAGATCGCTTTTTTGCTCATGCTGAATGAGTTGTGTATAAGGCTATGCGTCTTCCCCCCAGCGAGGGAGAGAGGAGATTGGTGAGTCGCTGACACGACTTTCACATTAAAGAATAACCTCCCGTCTGCCGTTGTAGCGTTTACCTCCATCCACTCAGGCAGCCACCATGAAAATCACCAGTTCCGAGATGCAACTGCTCTCGTCGCATGTCGCAGCACAAAAAACCGAAGTCCGCGAATCGATGCGCGTGTGGGTCGGTGCTCAGCGGCCGGACTTCGAGGGTCGCGGCGATGCGCGTGCTCCCGCAGATCAGGTCACTCTTTCCGACGCCGGCAGGGCGGCAGCACAGGCGGATGCAATGGAAGGTAGTACCGACGAGACCGAGAGTGATCCACGCATGCTGCTGATGCGAGCCCTCGTTCGCATGCTGACCGGGGAAGACGTCCGCGTCTTCGATGTCGCCGAGTTGCATGCACCGGCTGCGGCGCAGGTGCCGGCCGAGGCGGCGCCAGTTGCCAGCGTTGCCCAGGGTGAACACGTTGCTGTAGCGCAAAGGCCAGCAGGTTACGGCGTCGAATACGACTACCACGCGTCGCACAGCGAATTCGAGCAAACCTCGTTCGCTGCCAGCGGGGTGATCAAGACCGCCGACGGCCAGGAGATCCGCTTTGACCTGGAGCTTCAGATGTCGCGCAGCTACCACGAAGAGAGCGATGTCAGAGTGCTCCTCGGCGACGCTACGCGCCAGAAGAAAGATCCCCTGGTGATCAATTTTGCGGGCAATGCCGCCCAACTCAGCGACCAGCTTTTCAAGTTCGATCTCGATGCTAACGGGACCGCCGAGAGTATCAGTCGTCTCGCCTCCGGTAGCGGTTTCCTGACCCTCGATCGCAACCACGACGGGCAGATCAACAACGGTAGCGAGCTTTTCGGGACCAGAAGCGGCGATGGCTTTGCTGACCTCGCGGCACTTGACGGAGATGGTAACGGCTGGATCGACGAAAACGACGCGGCCTATGCCCAGCTCGGGGTGTGGACGCCCGATGCAGGTGGTGGTGGCAAGGTGCTAAGCCTCAAGGAGGCCGATGTCGGCGCACTCAGCCTGGCCCGCGTCGCGACACCTTTCGATCTACGTAACGGCAGCAACGAAACCCTTGGGCAGATCCGCAGCAGTGGCGTCTTCCTGCAGGAAAATGGCGGGGTCGGCAGTCTACAGCAGGTGGACCTCAGCGTCTGACCGAGGAAATTTTTCTTGGCGTCGTCGCCGACGAAGTGCGCAAGCGGTCGTTAATCCATGCACGGCGATCACTACTCAAGGCGTTCAGGACGAAGCTCAAGCGGGGAGAGTCTGAGGAGAGGCTGGCCTGGAAAGTGAGGATCAGGGCGAGGAAGAGGCTGGTGCCTGGTAGCGAGATACGAATCAATGATGCAGTAGGTATCGGCCCCTTCTTGGTCCGGAAGCCGCTGGGGACCTTCTGTTTGACCCTGGATTATAAAGGTCTTGGTGGATCTCCGGTAATCTCCCGTCTGGGCAGAAGACTTGGGAGGGACGAAGAGGTGGAAAGAAGTGTTGGATCGGTTTGAGCGTAAGGCGTTGGTATGCGTGATGGCGTGAGGAGCGCTGGAGCAGGCGTTGCCTGCGAACTGGATCGGATGAGGTTCTCGAGTCCCATCGTCAGTGCCAGTACGCACGAGAACTGCAGATGTCCAGTGTGGGGGAACGGATGTTGCTGGTGTCACTGGGCCTTCGCGCGTCCCTTCGCCCACAAGCTCCACCAAGCTCTATTGGTTTCGCATAAGATCCCGGGAAGTCAAAACCAAGCGTAACACCGGTTTCCTGACCACAACCGGCAGAGATCCACTTATCAAAGAAGATTTTCTGTCCAGCCAAACGGGGCCACCTCTCTTAGCCGGCAACTTCGCAGAGCCCGGCGCGCTGGCTGTCATGCTGGCTGAACTGGGGACGCCTGCGGGAGCACTGGTGGTGATGGACGCCGGTATTGCGACCGACGCCCTTCAGGGGCCGCGATCATCAACACATTGACCTATCCGGGCTTACCGCCATCTTTCCGGGAAGGTTAAATTGTGCCTCCCAGATGAGTCAGGAGGGGGAGTGGGCGGAGTTCTTGCCGACAACCTGGAATATGACCATACGGAATATAAGCCCCCCAATATATGCAAATATCATAGTGTGGCGCCTTGTCATTGAACGGCTTAGTCGGTATATTTCAACGAAACGATTGCAGGGCAAGAAAATTATTCCGTTTCCCTTCACACGCCGCAAGTCAGGCTGGTTGGCCATCATTCCGCAGGGTGGCGAGGTGACGCTTGTGCATGTGGTGCGCGAACCGAATTCACGTCCGGAAGTCAGGCTGCTCGACTCTTTCGCCCTTGAGAATGGCACCCACGAAGCTTTGCAGCGTCTGCGTGTGACACGGCAACTCAAATCCTATGTTTGTACGACTTTGATGGGTGAAGGCGAGTACACCGTTTCGCAGCTTGAGGCACCGCCGGTACCCGCAGAGGAGCGCAAGGAGGCCTTGCGCTGGGTGCTCAAGGAAATTGTGAGCTATCAGGTTGATAGTGCCTGCATCGACGTGCTCGATATTCCAAGAGCGGGCTTGCCACCAGGGCGGGCGGCGAGCGTTCTGGTGGTCTCCGCCGCAGAGCAGGCAGTGCGCGCACGAGTCAGGGCATTTGAGGAAGCCAGGATACCGCTGGAGGCGCTGGACATTCCCGAGTTGGCACAACGTAATGTGGCGGCCCTGCTGGAAGACGAGAATCGGGGTCTGGCGTTTCTCCGTATCGACGAGACCGGCATGATGCTGACGCTGACCTTTCAGGGCGAGCTGGTTGCCGTGCGGCGCGGCGAGATCAATTCGGGGCAATTGAACGGGCGTGATGCGGATCAACGGGCGCTTGTGCAGGAACGTTTGGTACTTGAGTTACAGCGCAGCCTCGACAATTTTGATCGGCAGTACAGCCAGATTCCCATTTCCAAGGTGATTTTGGCGAGCCATCCACAGGTCGGGAATCTTGTCAGCGAACTGGGAGAAAACATCTATGTACCGCTCAAGGAGATGGATCTCTCGTCGGTCCTCGATTTCCCGGCGATGCCGGAACTAAGGTGATTTCCTCAT
>NZ_JDST02000014.1:0-40240 GCF_000584975.1 Candidatus Accumulibacter cognatus
AAGGTTTCGAGGGGCATGGCTTACTCCGAGGGTTGCGAACCCGGTATAGGTCAGCACGACTTCTCATTAGTTGCACATCGCGTTACCTGTTTACTTGCGATCACTTCTTCTGCGTTCAGAGCGGGCTGCGCTTTTTGAAGTCCGGCGTAGCGTATCCTGGACTGCAGACGGTGAGATTGTCTGATCGCCTCCGGAGGGTCTGCGCTCCTGCACAAAGCGGTCGCGAGCGGCGGCGTCCGTCCGTAGGCACCGCCATGGGGCTGGGGGCCAATCTGTGGGGGGAACGGTTACACTGGCGACAGTCTCCAGACGCCCTTTGCGGAAACCGCTACAGGGCGAACGTCACGAACAGGCAAATGGAGGCTGGCGATGAGCAACTCCAGCCGGTGCCGCAAGCGTGCCGCCAGCTGGATAAGTGCTGTAGGCGATTCGCGCTTGAAGGCCGCCCTTCAGGCAATTCGCAGTTCTGCCAGCGAAGCGACCGCGTGCTCGTTGCCGATATCCGGCGTAATGATCAATTCAAGCACCGTCACTCCGGAGAGATCAACCCGATGTTCCTCGGTCTGAGTCACTGAACCTTCCGGGCTGAAATTCCACTGTTGGCGAACGATTTCACGGAACGAGTGCCCGGCATCCCCAGACCAGCGCAGCAGATACTCCTGCGTACGCTGTACGGTGGTCTCGACAAAGCAGACGCGGATACGATGAAGCAGCTGCGGTTGTACGAAGAGCAGGCGGATGGTCTGCTGGCCGGGATCGGCTGCACGCCAGCCGTTACCCCCGGTCAGGAGTGCCGATTCGATCGGATGCTGAGCGTCCTCCGAACTGATTTCGACCTCAGCCAGTTCTTCAACCTTGAGCCAGCCCGTAGGGGCTATGCTCAGCCGGTTTTCTTTCGTCTCTTCAATCAGGCGCTTGCGCATGGGGTGGGTCCCGCCGTCAGCATATCTTGTTGGGAACTGCTGGAGGGGCTACGGCGCGTTCATGCTTCGCCAAGCTGGGCGGCAATTTCGCCTTCGGCCTGCGCCCAGTAATCGGTGTCGCGGCCGCGGAAACCGTCCTTCTCGGCAATGAAGTACGCTGCCGACTGAACCATGCGATAGCGGTCCTCGGGGCTTGGCCTGACCGGTATGGCGGCGGGCGTCGCGCACTCGGTAGGCGCAGACTGCAGAATCTCGATGTCGGCAGCAACGGGGGCGATGGCTGGTTTAGGCGTGGCTTTCTTCTCGGGAGCTGGCGCTGCGGTGGCAGCAGTGGCCGCCGGTTTCTTTACCGCCGCCGCCCTGGCCGCCGGCGTTTTCTCGGCGGTACTGGTCGTTGCCGTTGTCGTCTTTCTGGGAGCGGGCGCTCTCTTGGTCGTGCTTTTTGCTTCAGTCATGATCATTCCTTGCTGTTGAGGTCGATGGAGTGGGGTGAATGGGGGGGCCGCAGGCGCGGATCAAGTGTTCATGGGTACTTCCGCAGGATAGGAAAATACCGCTTGATGGTCAAGGCTAATCGAAAGATCAAGGCTCCTGCCCTGGCAATGGTCTGCCTGCAATGGCCGGCCTCCTTGGCAGACGCCGCCGTCAGACCGTCTTCTTCGGTGGCATGAAGAAATCCCGGGGTTGTCGGTGCAGATGTAAGAGGATCGATCGCGCCAGATTTTTCCACTGCGGATCAGAGACCTGGAGCGAGCGCAGGGCGACATTGAGCGCCAGCACGAAGCTGACCGTGAGATTCATGAAACCGATCGCGGCAACGCCAAGCACCGCCCAGGCGAGCAACCACGGATCAGGGACAAGATCGAGACCGACAAAAGCGATGCCAATGAATGCCGACGAGAAGGCGACATGGCGGATGTCGATCGGCAGCCCGACCAGCAGGCCGAAGAAGGTTGTTCCTCCGAGCAGAAAACCGAACAGCAGATTGCCGGCGAGTGCACCAAGGTTGTCGCCGATGTAGGCCGCAACACGGCGCATGCGCGCCGCACCGAACAGGCGCTGCGGCCAGTTGAGTTGCAGGATACGCTCGGGGATGCGGTTGTAGGCTGCGTAGTTGTCGTAATAGCCGCTGATCAGTCCGGAGATGAACAGGCAGACACCAGCGATGGCGGCGTAGAACACGGCTGCGCTGTGTAACAGGCTCTGCTCTTCAAGCAGATGCAGCGATTTCTCGGGACTGGTGAAGTGCTCGCCGCTACTGCTGAATATGATGAAGGCAAGCAGGCCGGCGAGTGGGATGGCAACGCCGACGTTGCCCAGAATGGCGATGATCTGGCTTCGGCAGGTGCGCGCGATGAGGTCGGTCAGGGCCTCGATGTCGCGCAACCTGTCGCCGCTGTAACTGAGACTCGCGGCAATCGCATTGGCAGTCATTGCCGGTTGTTTGGTGGCGACCGTGCCATGCAGGATATGGATCAGGCAGAAACCAAGCCCGTAGTTGAGGCAGAAGGCGAGTGCGCCGGTCAGGGGTGGTAAAGCCGCCTTGGTGAGCAGGATTTTCAGGCAGGCCATGCCGGCGATGATCACCCCGCCGATCATCGCCGAACGTGCCATTGACCAGTACTCCGCGCGCGTTTCGGTAATGTAGTGTTCGCCATGATGGCTGGCGTTGTCGGTCACCCGCAAGGCAATCAGTTCGGTGTTCTGCCGCCAGTGTCTGCCGAGATCGTTGCGCTGGCATTCGTCGCTCACCAGGCGGGTGAACAGGCTGACGATCGGAGGATAGGCCGCTGCTTCTTCCTTCTTGCCTTGCAGGCCGGCGAGAATATCGAGCAGATGCTCACTGCGCCGCAATAATTGCCGCAGGCGCTGCAGTTGATAGGTCAGGCGGATGCTGGTTCCATTGCGGGCCGCATTCCTGCGCACCCGTTCGATTACCTCCTGGCATTGGCTGAACAGGACACGCAGGTGCCGATCGTCGCCGTCTTCGCTGTGGGGCTTTTCCCAGTTTCCCGGATAGGCCTCGATATAGTCGGCCATCTCCAGGTTCTGTGCGACGAAGGGCGATTCGTGGGTTACCAGTGAGGGTTCCAGCCGCAACAGTTCCGGTTCCATGCCACAAGCGGCAATCCCGTATGACAGCACGCGCAGCGAGCGGAGCAGTTCGAGTAGCGAGTGTGGAAAGTTCTCGCTGGCTGGATCTTCGTCGAAACGAATGGCTTCGATCAGTCGCAACCAGGCGTCGTCGCCAACGCCGATCACCCAATGCCGGTCACTCGGTCGGTCGAAGGTTCGGCGCAGGACGCTGCGCAGTAAACCAGGGTCGAGCACATCGGGCAGAAGCTTGTGGCCGATTCGACGAAAACCTTCGGGAGCGAATCCGGTATTCGGCAGGATGCCGGTGGTGGTGTACAACTCGATGTGCCGATGCGTTCTGAGCAGGGTGTTGAAGGCGGTGCGCAAAGCCGATCGTAACTCAGGGTGGATACCGAGAAGGTAGCAGAGAGCCTGCAGATTTCGCTTGGCGGTCTCGAAGTCGTGCGCCTTCGCAGGTCGGATTTCGTCGACCAGGAGGGCGAGCAAGGAAGTCAGATCCGTATCCGGGAGAAGGAGGCGGTTGAGGAGTTGTTCCATGACGTAGTTGCTTTCGTAGAGCGTGAGCGATCGGGCATTACAGAAGTCGTGCAGGAAGCCGCGCCGTTCGATCGCCGTCGATTACAATTGCTCAATCTTAGCATGTGCCGGGAATCCCCCCTGCCTGGAACCAGTAGATGATCATCGTCCTTTCTCCCGCCAAGAGTCTCGATTTCCAGACGCCATCGACACTTGCCGAGCATAGCCAGCCGCGCTTTCTCGACGACTCGCAAGAGTTGATCGACGAGTTGCGTGCGCTGTCACCGGCACAGCTCGCCAGCCTGATGAAGATCAGTGATCCACTGGCGACGCTCAATGTCACCCGCTACGCCGAATGGGCGCGGCCGTTCACGCTCGGCAATGCCAAACAGGCGGTTCTGGCTTTCAATGGCGATGTCTACGACGGGCTCGACGCACCGTCGCTGGTACCCGATGAGCTGCAGTTCGCGCAGCGTTACCTGCGCATCCTTTCCGGTCTTTACGGGCTGCTGCGCCCACTCGACCTGATGCAACCGTATCGCCTGGAAATGGGGACCCGCCTGGCCAATCGACGCGGCAGGGATCTCTACACCTTCTGGGGCGAGCGCATTACCGACGCGATCAATGCCGCGTTGCACGATGCGCGCGCAAAAGTCCTGGTCAATCTTGCCTCGGAGGAATACTTCAAGGCCGTCCGGCCGAAGCTGCTTCCGGTGCCGGTGATTCGACCGGTTTTCGAAGACTGGAGCGGCGGCAGGTTCCGGGTCGTCAGCTTCTACGCCAAGCGGGCACGCGGGTTGATGGCACGCTATGCGATCATCAATCGCCTGACGGCGGCGGCCAGCCTGAAGGAGTTTACCGGTGACGGCTACGTCTATATGCATGCAGAAGAATCCGCGAGCGACAGTGCCTGGGTGTTTCGACGCCGCCTGGCGGCCTGACTTCTGTAAGAGTCTCAAGTCGCCCCGCTTGCGCGTGGCGCATCAACCTGGGGAGAGAATGAATCATGGCCGTTGCGCCCGAAACCGCCATCATGGCGCTGTATTGTGATTTCGAGAACGTGGCCCTTGGCGTTCGCGATGCCAAGTACGACAAGTTCGACATTAAGCCGGTCCTGGAGCGCCTGTTGCTCAAGGGCAGTATCGTCGTCAAGAAGGCTTACTGTGACTGGGAACGCTACAAGGGTTTCAAGTCCACCATGCACGAGGCCAGTTTCGAGCTCATCGAGATCCCGCACCTGCGCCAGTCGGGCAAGAATTCAGCCGACATCCGGCTGGTAGTCGATGCGCTGGATCTGTGCTACACCAAGTCGCATGTCGATACCTTCGTGATCATCAGTGGTGATTCGGACTTTTCGCCACTGGTTTCGAAGTTGAGGGAAAACGCCAAGTACGTGATCGGAGTCGGTGTAAAGCAATCGACATCGGATCTGCTGATCGGCAACTGCGACGAGTTCATTTTCTATGACGACCTCGTGCGCGAGATGCAGCGTTCGGCGCGACGGGATTCGAGGGAGGCGCAACCGGTGGTCAGGCGTTCACCGGAGGAGGACGCGCAACGCAGGCAGGAACTCGAAGGACGCCGCAGCAAGGCCATCGAACTTGCCGTTGCCACCTTTGATGCACTGGTTGCCGAGCGTGGCGACAGCGGCAAGATCTGGGCGTCGATGCTCAAGGAGGCGATCAAGCGGCGCAAACCCGATTTCAGCGAGTCGTATTATGGCTTCCGGGCATTCGGCAACCTGCTTGAGGAGGCTCAGGCACGCGGCCTGCTCGAGATCGGTCGCGATGAAAAATCGGGAACTTACGTGTTTCGCAGCAACGGGATGGTGGCTCGACCTGAAGCCATTGTCGAGGTCGTCGCCGAGCCACGGCTAGTCGTGCCGCCACAGATCGAACCCGAGGCGGCCATGACCGAAGAAAAAAGCGAGTCGACGGCTGCGCGTCGCAAGAGCGAAGGCAGGCGCAAGGCGGACGAGAAAGGTACCAAACGGGTTAGGCAGCCACGGGCAGTCAAGCCGGAAGATGTGCCGATCGAAGTCGTCGAGGAAGTGTCGACTGAAGGTGTTGCACTTGCCGAAGTGGCACCAGCAGAACGGGTCGAGGCCGTTCAGGACGTCGCGGCAGCGCCGGCCGGTGAGTTGGTGCCATTACCTGCCGAGACCGGCCAGGCAGGCCTTCCCGTGGCTGAAGGGGGGCCTGGCGAGGAGGTGGCTGACGCCGTGCCGGCCGCTGATGAAGCGGAAGGCCATGCAGTCAAGAAGCCGGCCACGCGCAGTCGTCGCCCACGCAAACCGAAAGTGCTGCCGGAAACGGCCTGATCTACCGGTCGCGGCCGCGACGTTACCGGCAAAGTCGTGTCCGCGACGCACTACAAAAAAGCCGCGACATCTGTCGCGGCTTTTCGATGCGGGCCTGACACTCAGGCGGCGGCTTGTGTCTTGATTCCACCGGCGATACGCACAATCCGGTTCTGCGTATCGACGTAGATCAGTTGCGGAGCATACTTCGCGAGTTCGATTTCGGTATACGTCGCGAAGCTGGCAATGATCAGGATGTCACCCGGCGCGGCGCGGCGTGCGGCTGAACCATTGACCGAAATGACGCCGGAGCCGCGCTCGGCACGTAGCGCATAGGTGGTGAAGCGCTCGCCGTTATTTACGTTCCAGATGTCGATCTGTTCGTACTCACGGATGTTCGAGGCGTCGAGAAGGTCTTCGTCGATCGCGCATGACCCTTCGTAGTGAAGCTCGGCGTGGGTCGCGCTGACGCGGTGCAGCTTCGACTTCAGCATGGTTCTCTGCATGGATTTTCACCGGTTGAGAGTTGTTCGGGGAAGCGAATTGTAGCGGCTCATGGCCACCTGTCAATGGCTGTTCGCCAGCTCGATTTCGACGTTATCGATCAGTCGCGCAGCACCCAGACGGCTGGCTGCCAGCACCACCAGCTCTCGCTCGTCGGAGCCTTGCGGGAGCTGCAGGTCGGACTGTCGGCGCACGGCCACATAGTCAGTTTTCCAGCCATTCTGGTCGAGTTCGCCCACCGCTTCGCGTTCGAGTTTGACGAAGTCCCGTTCGCCGGCATGCACTGTCGCAGCGATACGCTTCAGGAGGCGATGCAGGCGCGCTGCCTCGGCACGTTCACTGACCGACAGGTAAGCGTTACGCGAAGACAATGCCAGGCCGTCGTCGGCTCGTACGGTCTCGCCACCGACGATCGCGATCGGCAAGGCGAGCTGCTGCGTCATATGGCGCAGAACCATCAGTTGCTGGTAATCCTTCTTGCCGAACAGTGCCACTTGCGGCTGGACAATGTTGAACAGCTTGAGGACCACGGTGGCGACACCACGGAAATGGCCAGGACGGAATTCTCCGTCGAGTTGATGCTGGATCGCGGGTGGCTCGACATGGTACTGCTGTGGCTCGGGGTAGAGCACCTCCTCGCTCGGTGCGAACAATATCTCGACACCGGCTGCGGCGAGCTTCTCGCAGTCAGCCTGCAAGGTGCGCGGATAGCGATCGAAGTCGTCGTTTGGCCCGAACTGCAGTCGATTGACGAAAATGCTGGCGACCACGCAATCGCCGTGGCTGCGCGCCTCGTTCATCAGCGCAATGTGCCCAGCGTGCAGGTTGCCCATGGTCGGGACAAAGGCGATACGGCGACGCGCTTGCAGCGCAGCACGCACTTCGGGGATCGATGTGTGAATCTGCATGGTGTTTTTGCTGAACCTCTTTCAAACTGGAATGACAGGTTGCCTGGCGCCTGGCTGTGCGGGATATCCGTACCGGGGATCGACAATCTTCTCGCGGCTCAGTAACAGTGTTCAGGACCCGGAAACGAGCCCTCCTTGACGGCGGCCACGTAGGCTGCGATCGCCGCCGCAATCGATGGCTGGCCAGCCATGAAGTTCTGGACGAAGCGGGCCTTTCTGCCCGCCGAGATGTCGAGCATGTCGTGCAGGACGAGGACTTGGCCGGAGCATTCTCGGCTGGCGCCGATACCGATCGTCGGAATCGTGAGCTGGCCGGTGGTTGCAGCCGCCAGTGCCTGCGGGATGGCTTCAAGGACGATCAGACTGGCGCCGGCTTCCTGCTGCGCGAGCGCATCGGCAAGCAGCCGGGCAGCACCAGAATCATCGCGGCCCTGAACCCGGTAGCCGCCGAGCTGGTGCACCGATTGCGGTGTCAGGCCAACGTGCGCGCAGACCGGGATGCCGCGCGTGCAGAGGAAGCGGGTCGTCTCGGCCATGTTCACGCCGCCTTCTATTTTCACCATCTGCGCACCGGCAGCCATCAGCGCCACGGCATTGCGCAGTGCCCGCCTCGGGCTTTCCTGGAAGCTGCCGAACGGCATGTCGGCGATCACCAATGGTCGCCGGCTGCCCCGTGCAACGCAGGCAGTGTGGTAGGCGATATCAGCCAGCGTTACCGGTAGCGTCGAGTCGTGACCCTGCAATACCATGCCGAGCGAGTCGCCGATGAGCAGTGCGTCGACACCGCAGCTATCGCACAACTGTGCAAAACTCGCGTCGTAACAAGTCAGGACGGCAATCTTTTCGTCATTGACACGCATTCTGGCGAGATCGACGTGCGTCAGACGACGGGTCACAACGTGGGTGGACATGGGCTTACTCTCCTCGGTTGAAATATTCGCGGTGTTCGCGCATGCCCGCGATGCGATGCTCAAGGTGGCGAACCTCGTTCCTGCCTGCAAAGACCATTACCTTCCCTTTCTGATACCTGGCTGTAGATGTGAAAGTCGCGTCTGTGACTCACGAATCCTCCTATCCTCCTCCAGAATCTCGGAACGGAGTCGTGGGGGTGAGGGAAACGGTCTTGGCTTTTGCAGGCTCGAGGTGCTTCCAACAGCCATAACTATCAGGGTTTGATTGCACCATGGAATTCACGATGGACAAAGCGCGCCTAGGATACACAGAGCGGCCAGCCGGTGGGCAAGTTTCAGTGCTAGTCTGATACAAAAATACGACGAACCAATCGGCGCCTGGAGCGTTAGAGGAGTATGGTTCATCGGAGACCCCTCATGAAAACGATTGTCCTCGCACTTCTTGCCGCTGTCGCCACTGCTGGCTGCGTTGTTGCCCCCGCTTCTCCAGGGTATTACGGGCCGCCGCGCGCATATGTTAACCCCCCTGTGGTGGTGGTCGAACCTCCACGCGTGTATGGCTATCCGCCGCCGGTGTTGGTGCCAGGAAGGCCAGGTTATGGCAATCGTTATTGGCATCCGCGTTACCGTGGCTACTAACGGCCATGGCTGTTTTCCTCTTCCCAGACCTCTCCCTCACGGGTGGGGAGGAGATTCGTAAGTCGCTGAGACGACCTTCCAATGAGGCGATTTCCGGGAATCAAGACTCAGGGGGCCAGTTTACCGGCTGTTTGCCGACTGTGACCGTCTGAGGCGTTCGCGTTGCGGTTCGAGTTTTTCGAGCGTGGCGACGAAGTCCTGGAGACGCTTCCTTTCCTGTTCAACCACCGCGGCTGGAGCGCGCGCTACGAAACTCTCGTTGGCGAGCTTGGCTTTCGCCTTGCTGATCTCGGTGCCGAGTCGCACGATTTCCTTGTCGATACGTTCGCATTCGACGGCCAGGTCGATCTGAACCTGCAGCATCAGCCGGGTTTCGCCCACGATGGCGATCGGTGCGCTGGCGTCGGCCGGTATTTCGTTGACGATCTGCAGGTCGGAGAGCTTGCAGAGCGCTTTGAGATAGGGCACGAAGTCGGCGAGCGATGCGGCCTGGCCGCTGGCGAGAAGCGGGACCCTCAGCGCCGGCGAAAGGTTCATTTCGCCACGCAGGTTGCGGCAGGCGTAAGCCAGATTCTTCAGCTCCTGGACGCTGGCTTCGCTGGCCGGGTCAATGCTTGCTGCCTGCGCTTGCGGATAGGCGGCTAGCATCACCGAGGCATGGGTCTTGCGTCCGGCGATCGGCGCCACCGCCTGCCAGAGCTCTTCGGTAATGAAGGGCAGCAGCGGGTGGGCCAGGCGCAGCACCGTCTCCAGTACGCGCGCCAGCGTCCGCCGCGTCGCGCGGACTTCTTCGACGGAACCCTGCTGCAGTTGTACCTTCGACAACTCTACATACCAGTCGCAGAACTCGTCCCAGACGAACTCGTAGACCGAGCGCGCCAGCAGGTCGAAGCGGTAGTCGGCGTAATGCTGTTCGACCTCGGCTTCGGTACGCTGCAGCTTGCTGACGATCCAGCGGTCAGCGAACGAGAAGCGTAGCGCCGACCCATCGTCATCAACCGTATCGCTTGCCAGGCCGAGATCCTGGTCTGCCGTGTGCATCAGCACGAAGCGTGCCGCGTTCCACAGCTTGTTGCAGAAGTTGCGGTAGCCTTCGCAGCGGTTAAGGTCGAACTTGATGTCGCGACCGGGGCTGGCCAGCGACAGGAAGGTGAAGCGCAGCGCGTCGGTGCCGAATGCCTGAATGCCTGCCGGGAATTCCTTGCGCGTGCGCTTTTCGATCTCTGCGGCCTGTTTGGGGTTCATCAGTCCGCTGGTGCGCTTCTCGATCAACGCGTCGAGGCCGATGCCGTCGATGAGGTCGATCGGGTCGAGGACATTGCCCTTCGACTTGCTCATTTTCTGGCCTTCGGCGTCGCGGATCAGGCCGTGCACATAGACGTGTTTGAAGGGGATTTTGCCGGTGAGATGTTTGGTCATCATCACCATGCGCGCCACCCAGAAGAAAATGATGTCGAAACCGGTCACCAGGACTGTCGAAGGCAAGTAGAGGTCGAGCGCCGGGTTGCTTTCGGCTGGCCACTGCGGCGTCCAGTCGAGCGTCGAGAACGGCCACAGTGCTGACGAATACCAGGTGTCGAGGACATCCGGATCGCGTGTCAGCGGGCCGAGGTAGCCTTGTGCGGTGGCCTCGTTCCTGGCTTCGGCTTCGTCATGAGCGACAAAGATCTGCCCATTCTCGCCATACCAGGCGGGAATCTGATGGCCCCACCAGAGCTGCCGCGAGATACACCAATCCTGGATGTTGTTCAGCCACTGGTTATAGGTGTTGACCCAGTTCTCGGGGAAGAACCGGATCTCGCCCGAGGCCACACATGCCAGCGCCTTGCCGACAATGCTGCTTCCGTCGGCTGCGGGCTTGCTCATCGCGACAAACCATTGGTCGGTGAGCATCGGCTCGATTACCACGCCGGTGCGGTCGCCGCGCGGCACTTTGAGCTTGTGCTTGTCGGTCTTGACCAGGAAACCCATGGCCTGAAGATCGGCGACGATGGCGTTGCGTGCGTCGAAGCGGTCCATGCAGCGATATTTCTCTGGAATCATCTCGCTGGTTGCCCTGCCTACCTGTTCGCGATCCGCTAGAACTGAGTTGGAAGTTCCTGCACTGTGACCAAAAGTGAAGTCATCCAACGACGAACCCTTGATCTTTCCGTCCAAGGTCAAGACGGAAATCATCTGCAAGTTGTGGCGCTGACCAACGGCGTAGTCGTTGAAGTCGTGTGCGGGCGTCACCTTGACGCAGCCGGTACCAAACGCGAGGTCCACATAGGCGTCGGCGATGATCGGGATTTCGCGATCGCAGAGCGGCAGCTTGACCTTTTTCCCGAGCAAGTGCCGATAGCGTTCGTCTTCTGGGTGAACCATCACCGCAGTGTCGCCAAGCATCGTTTCCGGGCGCGTCGTGGCCACCGTCAACGAACCGCTGCCATCCGCCAACGGGTAGCGGATGTGCCACATGAAACCGTCTTCTTCTTCTTGTACCACCTCGAGGTCGGAGACCGCGGTTTGCAGTACCGGGTCCCAGTTGACCAGGCGTTTGCCGCGGTAGATCAGGCCCTCGCGATAGAGGCGGACGAAGGTCTCGGTGACCGTCCGCGAAAGGCCGGCGTCCATCGTGAAGCGCTCGCGGCTCCAGTCAGGCGAGGTGCCGAGGCGGCGCATCTGCCGGGTGATGGTGCTGCCGGAGAACGCTTTCCACTCCCAGACTTTTTCGAGAAATTTCTCGCGTCCGAGTTCGTGCCTTGAGATTCCCTGGGCATCGAGTTGCCGTTCGACGACGATCTGCGTGGCAATGCCCGCATGGTCGGTACCAGGCTGCCACAGCGTGTTGTCACCGCGCATGCGATGGTAGCGGGTCAGCGCATCCATGATCGCCTGGTTGAAGCCGTGCCCCATGTGCAGGGTGCCGGTGACGTTGGGTGGGGGCAGCAGGATGCAGAAGGCGTTCGGTTTTTCGGCATCGAGGCCGGCGCCGAAATAGCCTCTGGCTTCCCATTCGGGGTACCAGCGACGTTCGATGTCAGCCGGTTCAAAGCTCTTGGCGAGTTCCATGGGGGAGGGCGGAGGGATGGCAGGAGCGCGCATTATACCCGCATCACGCACTTGCCCCAGTAGTGGTGCCTAGGCCTGATCAGGCAGCGCTGGCTGGTCGCGAGCGGGTTCCTCGATGGGCTGTCGAGGCTGGCCGTTCTGCTCGATGAAGTCACGCAATACGGTTTCAATGGTTGCGGCGATACCGTTCTGCAAGTAATCCGTGGCTGTCAGCAGGGCCGCTTCGACGAGCGCCAGCATTTCGCTCTGCAGCTGCCGATCAAGGCGTTCGGCGAGATCTGCGGCCAGCGTCTCGCGCAGCTTGGCGCTGTCCTCTGCGGGAACGTCTGGCGTCGGCAAGACCACTTCGGTGAGGACCGGCAGGTCTTCTTCCTCGTTGCCAGAGGGCGTGACGGGGGTTATGCTTGCTGACGATCCGGCTGGCGTGGCCGAGGCCAGGAAGCTGCGCCGTCGCCGCGGCCGGCGTGCGTCTTCGCGACGATCACCGCCAGCCGCGGCCTCGGCGTTGATCAGGGAATCCACCCGACGGATCAGGTCGCTGTCGTCTGCCATCAGCCTTTCCCTGTCAGATCGAGGTACCGGATGTCGTAGCCACGATCCTTGTAGAACCGGGCGCGCCGACGACCGGAGGCGCGCTCTTCGCTCCCCTGGCCGACCACTTCAATGAGGCTGGTAAAACGAGCAAAACCTGGCGGTACCTCGGCCGCGAGGTTGAACAGTCGTTCATCCTGCGGTAATACGTCAAGCTCGCCGGCAATCAGTACCGGGGTTTCGGCGGCCAGTGGCGAGTTGATCTGCACGTGCGGGATAAAGCCGGTTGGCGGGTACATCCACAGCCTGCGGTCAAGTGCCGCGGCGACCTCGGCATCCGGTGCATAGACCAGCGAGGCCTTCTTCTGTGCCAGAGCCTTGCAAATCAAGGCGGCGGTCGCGGCAATCCGGTCAGAGGCGTTGTGGTAGAAGAAAATACGTGTCAATCCAGCTTCCCTGCGCGTTTCAACAGATAGTGCATGAGTAGCGGCACGGGTCGCCCGGTTGCACCCTTGTCGGTGCCCGACTTCCAGGCGGTGCCAGCGATGTCGAGGTGAGCCCAGACGTACTTTCGGGTAAAACGGGCGAGAAAACACGCGGCGGTGATGCTGCCTCCCCAGCGGCCACCGATGTTGGCCATGTCGGCGAATGGGCTCTTGAGCAGTTCCTGGTAGTCGTCCCACAAGGGCATTTGCCAGGCGCGGTCGTGTGCATCATCGCCGGCATGCACGAGCTCCCGCGCCAGGGCCTCGTTATTGGCAAAGAGGCCGGTCGCGACATGACCAAGAGCGATCACGCAGGCGCCGGTGAGCGTGGCGATGTCAATCACTGTCTCCGGTTGAAAGCGAGCGGCGTAAGTTAGTGCATCGCAGAGAATGAGGCGGCCTTCAGCATCGGTGTTGAGGATTTCAATGGTCTGACCAGACATCGAAGTGACGATGTCGCCAGGTCGCGTGGCGGCCCCGCCGGGCATGTTCTCAGAGGACGGGACGATCACCGTCAGATTGATCGGCAGTTTCATCAGCGCTGCTGCCTTGATTGTACCCAGCACGCTGGCAGCACCGCACATGTCGTATTTCATCTCGTCCATTTCCGGTGCCGGTTTGAGCGAAATGCCACCGCTGTCAAAGGTGATGCCCTTGCCGACGAGAACCACCGGCTTGTCATCGTTCTTGCCTCCCTTGTGCTGCAGAACAATCAGTTTCGGCGGCTGCTGCGAGCCTTTGGCGACGGATAGCAGGGAGTGCATGCCCAGGGCAGTCATCTCGTCACGTTCGAGAATCTGGCACTCCAGCTTGTGTTCGGAAGCCATCTTTTGTGCAGTTTCTGCAAGAAAGGCAGGGGTGCATACATTGCCCGGCAGATTGGCAAGATTCTTTGCCAGGGCCATGCCCTCGGCAATGGCCTGCCCTTGGTGCAGGGCTTCCTCGGCGGCAGCCAGTTCATTGCGGCGATCAATGACAAAGGTGAGTTTGCGCAGGGGCCGGCGCACCTTGTCCTTTTTGCTCTTGAACTGATCGAAACGATAGACGGTTTCCTGCGCCACCATGGTGGCCTGACGAACGCGCCAAGCAGAGCTACGCTTCCTGACGCTCGTTTCGGTCAGAAAGACGGTACCGTCAAAGGAGCCGGTTTCGTTGAGCGTCCTCACGGCGCTGCGAATGGCGTCGCAATACGCCTTGTCGCCAAACTCCTTCTCCTTGCCGAGACCGACCAGCAGGACCCGGTCACAGAGCGTGCCAGGAACATTGTGCAGCAGCAGCGTCGAGCCCGCCTTTCCTTCCATGTCGCCGCGGCGAATGATGTCCGAAAGATGGTTGTGCGCCGCGTTGTCGAGAAGTTCGGCGGCCAGTGTCAGTTTGCGCGGTTCGAAAACTCCGACCACCACACAGGCACTGCGTTGCTTCTCCGGGCTACCACTTTTTATGCTAAATTCCACTCACCCCTCCTCAGGCAACCCGCACTGTTTGCGAAAAGCCGATTATCACTGCAGTTTTTCACCAAAGTCAAAAAATGATCTTCCAGCGTGCTGTCCGTCGCGAGTTCACGCACTTGGCGGCCGGCGTCTTCACCGCGCTTTTCGCCATCATGATGACGACTCAATTGATTCGGCTGCTCGGTGACGCAGCACAAGGCCGTGTCGAACCGGACGCCGTGGTGGCCCTGCTGGGTTTTTCGTCGCTCAACTACCTGCCAGTGTTATTGTCGCTGTCGTCGTTTGTCGCCATCTTGCTGGCGCTTTCACGCAGCTATCGGGATTCCGAGATGGTGGTCTGGTTCTCTTCCGGATTGTCGCTGATGGCATGGATTCGGCCGGTACTGGTGTTCGTCATGCCGCTGGTGATGACCATCTCGGTGCTCTCCCTCTTCCTTTCGCCCTGGGCACTGTCGCAGAGCGCCGAGTTCCGCGACAAACTGAGTTCCCGGCACGATGCCGGACAAATCTCTCCCGGCATTTTCCAGGAATCATCAGCCGGTGAACGCGTCGTTTTTGTGGAAGGGATCGATGCTGACACCAGCAACGTCTTCAACGTGTTCGTCAACGAGATGCGGCCTGAGCGTTTGGGGGTGACGATGGCTGCCTCCGGGTATCAGGAGGTCGCCGCAAACGGTGATCGATTCATCATCCTGGAGAACGGTCGTCGCTACGAGTTCCCTCCGGGCAGCGCGGAATTCCGCATTATGGAGTATGCACGCCATGCGGTTCGTGTGGAGACCAAGGAGGTGCGCGGCATTGCCCCGACACCGAGGACGATGCCTACCTTGGCGCTGTTGCCGATTGATTTGCCAGTCTATCGGGCTGAGCTGCTTTACCGTTTCAGCTTCCCATTCTCTGCGATCGTGCTGGCGTTACTGGCGATTCCCCTGTCGTTCGTCAATCCACGTGCCGGTCGTTCGGCAAACATGCTGATTGCCATTTTCGTTTATCTGATCTACAACAATCTGGTAACCATCAGCCAGGGTTGGGTGGCGAGCGGGAAGGTTTCGTTTGCTGTCGGCGTGCTGGGTGTACATCTGTTCATGCTCTGTCTTCTCCCGCTGATGTTCTATCAGCGTATTGCCGTCAGCTCATTCGCCCGTCTGTCGCGATGAAGATTTATCGTCGCTACTTGGCACGTGAGCTGGCAGGCGCCATCTTGCTGGTACTGCTGGCGTTTCTGGCCTTGTTTGCCTTTTTCGACCTGCTCGGCGAGATCAAGAGCGTCGGGCAGGGCGGATATCAGCTGCACCATGCGCTTGGCTTTGCCCTGCTGCGCGCGCCGGGGCGCGCCTATGAATTGATGCCGATTGCTGTCCTGATCGGTACGCTCTACGCGCTCTCGGTGCTCGCCCGTCATTCCGAACTCACCGTCTTGCGCGCCTCGGGTTTGTCCACCGCAGCCCTGCTCGGTGGTTTGTTTCAGGTGGCAGGCCTATTTGCACTGGCGACTTACCTGATCGGCGAGTTTGTGGCGCCGCCGGCTGAACGTGCGGCGTATCAGATGCGCTTGAAGGAAAAGGGCCGAATGGTCGGACAAGATCTGAGGTCGGGATTGTGGGTCAAGGACGAACGGAGTTTTATCAATGTGCGCGTGGTTCTGCCGGATGCACGTTTACGCGGCATCCGCATTTACGAATTTGACGAGAAGGCAAGCTTACGTGCCGTCACCGAGGCTGCAGAGGGGAAGCACGTTCTGCCCGATAGTTGGCGGCTGACCGAAGTGGTACAGACCGTCCTGCTTGCCGAGCGGGCGGAAGTCCGGAAGATGCCGGAGATGTTGTGGCGATCGGCCCTGAATCCGGACATTCTCGCGGTGCTGATGGTCTCGCCCGATCGGATGTCGCTTCGGCACCTCTCGGCCTATACCAAACATTTGGCGGACAATCATCAGAAGAGCACCCGCTACGACATCGCCTTCTGGAAAAAGGTGGTCTATCCCTTGGCGGCCTTGGTCATGGTTGCGCTTGCCTTGCCGTTCGGTGGCGCACATTACCGGGCCGATAGGGTAGGTATCAAAATCTTTGCCGGGGTGATGACTGGAATCTTGTTTTACATGCTCAACGGCTTGTTTTCCAATCTCGGTGCGATCAACAGCTGGTCGCCGCTGCTC
Organism: Candidatus Accumulibacter cognatus; assembly: GCF_000584975.1. Classification (NCBI taxonomy): domain Bacteria; kingdom Pseudomonadati; phylum Pseudomonadota; class Betaproteobacteria; genus Candidatus Accumulibacter; species Candidatus Accumulibacter cognatus. The sequence continues at coordinate 16,471 of NZ_JDST02000014.1, forward strand.
AGCGCAGTCACACCGTCAGTTCTGTTTCTGCTGACGGCGGTGGTCATGATCTGGTGGGCTGAAAAGCGCTGAGGGGGCTCAGTTGATGATCAGCCGCGTGCCGGCGAGGCGATCGTGCAGAAATTGCCGGTCGCGGTCGAACAATGCCCAGAGGATGCCGGCGCCGCCGAGAACGATGCTCGGCCAGCACAATAGATAGCGCAGGAGCACCCGTGCCGGGCGGACGGGCAAGCCCTCACGGGTCACTAGCCGGATGCGCCAGGTTTTCATGGCCAGGGTTTGCCGCCCGTTGCTCCAGAACCAGAGAAAATAGATCAGCATCACGAGGAAGCAATGCGCCCAGCCAATGACCGGGGAAACCAGGCGGTGTGCGAAAGCGCCCAGGAGAACGTGCGGCAGAAGCACCAGCACGGCCAGTGCCGCAAACAGCAGCAGGGAGTCGTATGCCATGCTCAACAGACGACGCAGGATGCCCGGTGGTCGCCCGACGGCCTGCGCAGCAGCCAGCATTAGCGTCGGACTTCCGCCTCGCTGGCGGGCGGCGCAGCTGTGGTAGGCGTTGGCGGGAGAGTGACCGGCGGCTGCAGGGGGCTGGCTTCGACTGGCGGGGATGGGGTGCTGACGGGTGAGGGGGGGGCTGGCGTCGGCGCTGTGGTGCTGGCAGGTGTGGCGCTACCGGGTAAGCTCCCCGGTTTCGGGACCGACTTGCTAGCGGCTTGCTGCTTGAGTCTTTCCTTTTCTTCTTCGGGCAGACTGGAGTACTCCTCCCATTTCTGCCGGAGTTCCTGTTTCTGTTCGGCCGGAAGCTTGTTGGCGGTCATGAAGCGCGCGCGCGCGAGGCTGCGCTGCTCGGGTGTCAGTTTCGCCCAATCCTGCATCTGAACCTGGATTCGACGTTGCTCCTCCGGCGTCATGGTGGCAAAGCGGCGCGTGATCCCCAGCCATTTCTTCTGTTGACTGTACTCCATCGCGTCCCAGTTGTCGCTTAGCGGCGCGAGGATGACTTTTTGCGCGACCGGCAACTCGGTCCATTGTGGCTGGGGTGGGGTGACTATAGCCGTAGGGCTGGGTACGTCTGCCCACGCTGTAAGCACGACAAAGCCAGCGAGAATTACTGCGACGCCGAGCTTTTTAGCCATGCATCAAAGCCCTTGTCGGTGAATGCAGCGATTGGCAGATCGTCCGAGAGAAGCGCACTGTCGATGATCTCGAGTTCGGTGATGCTTTGGTCTGCATACCAGTAAGTGTAGCTGGTGATGCCGAGAACGACGATCAAGGCCAGCAACACCTGTTTGATGTGCAGGTTGTCGACCTGATGCTGTACAAAATTACCTACTCCAGCCAGTACCGATTGGTGTACCAAGACCTTTTGCTGCGACAGTGCTTGTTGCCTTGCACTTTCGAGTCGCTTGAGGGTTCCCGCGGGCAGTTCGTTGAGTCCGCGATTCAGGTGTTGTCTGATCTTGTAGGCAAAATGCAGTTCATTCATAAGGTGATTCCTCTTGCTTTCAGTGCAGCCGCCAGCGAGTGATTGGCACGCGAGCAGTGCGTCTTGACGCTGCCCTCCGAGCAGCCCATGGCTGAGGCCGTCTCGGCCACATCCATATCTTCCCAGTAACGCAGGAGGAAGGCTTCCCGTTGACGTGCAGGCAGTGATTCTATCTCTTCTTCAATTATCGCAAGGAGTTGCGTTTGCTGTAGTTGGCCGTCCGGTGTTTGCGGGCTATATGATCCCGATTCACCGCTGACAGTTTCAAGTGGATCGTAATCCTCGTCATCGCTGTGTGAAGAAAGCGACGAGAATAAGGTGGTCCACAGCGAGCGAACCTTGCTGCGCCGATAGTAGTCGCGAATCGTGTTCTGCAAGATGCGTTGAAAAAGCATCGGGAGTTCGGCCGGCGGGCGATCGCCATATTTTTCGGCAAGCTTCATCATCGCGTCCTGAACGATGTCGAGCGCTGATTCTTCATTATGCACTGCGAACATGGCCTGTTTGAAAGCACGACGTTCGATTGCAGTGAGGAAATCCGACAGTTCGCGTTGGCTGGCCAGAGCGAGAATCCTTGCTGTTGTTGGGTTGGAAACTGTTTCCGCAGGCGTCGGTTGTGGTGAATGCCTTGACCAATCGCGGCCAAAGCTTTAACGTGGCAGACTTTTTTCGAGCAATTTGCTTGCTGGGGCGACGGCAATGACGATGATGACCGGTGCAGAGATTGTAATCAGGTGCCTGCAGGAAGAAAAGGTCGAATATGTATTCGGCTATCCGGGTGGGGCGGTGCTTCACATTTATGATGCCCTGTTCAAGCAGGATCAGATCAAACATGTTCTGGTCCGCCACGAACAGGCAGCAGTACATGCGGCCGACGGTCTGGCACGGTCGTCACACAAGGTTGGCGTGGCGCTGGTGACCTCGGGTCCGGGCGCGACCAACGCCGTGACCGGTATTGCCACGGCCTATATGGATTCGGTGCCGCTGGTGGTGATTTCAGGGCAGGTGCCGAATGCCTATATCGGTCAGGACGCCTTCCAGGAGTGCGATACCGTCGGTATCACCCGACCTTGCGTGAAACACAACTTTCTGGTCAATGACGTGCACCAGCTGGCGGTGACGATAAAAAAGGCCTTTTATATTGCCAACAGTGGCCGTCCGGGTCCGGTAGTGGTGGATATTCCGAAGGACGTTACCGCAGCCAAGTGCAAGTTCGAGTATCCGGAGACGATCCAGATGCGGTCGTACAACCCGGTCATCAAGGGGCATCTGGGCCAGATCAAGAAAGCGGTTCACCTGTTGCTCGAAGCCAAGCGGCCGATGATCTACTCCGGCGGGGGCGTCATTCTCTCGAATGGTGCCGATCAATTGACCAGGCTTACCCGCCGCCTGGGTTTTCCGATCACCAATACCCTGATGGGCCTCGGCGCTTATCCGGGAACCGACCGGCAATTCTTGGGCATGCCCGGCATGCATGGCACCGTCGAGGCCAATCTGGCGATGCAGCACTGCGACGTGTTGCTGGCCATCGGCGCTCGTTTTGACGATCGGGTGATCGGCAATCCGGAGAATTTCTCTTCATTGCCGCGCAAGATCATCCACGTCGACATTGATCCCTCGTCGATCTCCAAACGCGTCAAAGTCGATGTGCCGATTGTCGGCAATGTCCCGGATGTTCTAGATGAAATGCTGAGGTTGCTGGATGCCGGGAATGCTAGTCCGGACGCTGGGGTACTGGCGGCATGGTGGCAGGAGATCGAGGAGTGGCGCACCAAGCAGTGCATGAATTACCGGATGAAGAAGAGCATCATCATGCCACAGTACGTCATGGAAAAGCTGTATGAGGTGACTGGGGGGAAGGCGATTGTGACTTCCGACGTCGGCCAGCATCAAATGTGGGCAGCACAATACTACAAGTTCGACGAGCCGCGGCGTTGGCTCAATTCGGGTGGTCTGGGCACCATGGGGGTTGGCCTGCCCTACGCCATGGGGGCGGCTCTGCAGCATCCGGAGATGACGATTGCCTGCGTCACCGGCGAGGGCTCGATCCAGATGTGTATCCAGGAGCTTTCAACCGCCAAGCAATTTCGTTTGCCGATCAAGATCATCAATCTCAACAACCGCTACCTGGGAATGGTTCGGCAGTGGCAGGAGATGTTCTACGGAAGTCGTTATGCGGAGTCGTACATGGATTCCTTGCCCGACTTCGTCAAGCTGGCTGAAGCCTATGGGCACGTCGGCATGCGCATCGAAAGGCCCGAAGACGTCGAGCCGGCACTGCGCAAGGCATTTATCGACCATAAGGACGATCTCGTATTCATGGATTTCATCACCGATCAGAAAGCCAATGTCTTTCCGATGGTGGCCGCCGGCAAAGGTCTTGCCGACATGATCCTGACTGAAGACCTGTAAGGGAAAGGCAAGATGCGACACATTATTTCAATCCTGCTGGAGAATGAAGCTGGTGCACTGTCGCGGGTGGCTGGTCTGTTCTCTGCGCGCGCTTACAATATCGAGACCTTGACAGTTGCGCCAACCGAAGACACCTCGCTGTCACGGTTGACCATCGTCACTTCGGGTACCGACGCTGTGATCGAGCAGATCACCAAGCAACTGAACAAACTGATCGATGTCATCAAGGTCGTCGATCTCTCCGAGGCTGCCCACATCGAGCGGGAACTGATGCTCATCAAGGTGCGTGCCACGGGCAAGGACCGCGAGGAACTGAAGCGTCTGACCGACATCTTCCGAGGTCACATCATCGACGTCACCGAATCGACCTACGTGGTCGAGCTGACAGCCAGTGGCGCGAAACTCGACTCGTTCATACAGGCGGTCGATGCTGGGTTGATTCTCGAGACGGTACGTACCGGCGTGTGCGGCATCGGTCGTGGCGAACGCATTCTAAAAGTCTAATCAGATCGAACTGCAGGATAGAAGGAAATTTCATGAAAGTTTATTACGACAAGGACGCCGACCTCTCCCTGATCAAGGGCAAGAAAGTCACCATAGTTGGCTACGGATCCCAGGGCCATGCGCACGCGCAGAATCTGAGCGATTCCGGCGTCAAGGTAACGGTCGGTTTGCGCAAGGAGGGTTCTTCCTGGAGCAAGGCCGAGAATGCCGGCTTGAAGGTGGAGGAGGTGGCCCGGGCCGTCAGGGGGGCCGATGTGGTGATGATGCTACTCCCTGATGAGACCATTCCGCAGGTATATCATGCGGATGTGGCGCCGAACATGAAGAAGGGTGCTGCCTTGGCCTTTGCCCACGGCTTCAATGTACATTACAATCAGGTGGTGCCACGTGACGATGTGGATGTCATCATGGTTGCCCCAAAGGGGCCGGGGCATACGGTACGCTCGGAGTATCTCAAAGGTGGTGGCGTGCCGTCGCTGATCGCTGTACACCAGGATCGTAGCGGGAAGGCCAAGGATATCGCGCTTTCCTATGCCGCAGCGAATGGCGGAACGAAGGGCGGGGTGATCGAGACCAACTTCCGTGAAGAGACTGAAACCGACCTCTTCGGAGAGCAGACCGTGCTTTGCGGTGGACTCGTCGAGCTGGCCAAGATGGGCTTCGAGACGCTGGTCGAGGCGGGTTACGCACCCGAAATGGCGTACTTCGAGTGCCTGCATGAGCTCAAGCTCATCGTCGACCTGATGTATGAAGGCGGCATTGCCAACATGAACTACTCGATTTCGAACAATGCCGAATATGGCGAGTACGTGACCGGGCCGGAAGTGATCAACGAAAACTCGCGTACTGCCATGCGTGCGGCGCTCAAACGGATTCAGAACGGCGATTACGCAAAGATGTTCGTCCTCGAAGGGCGAACCAACTATCCGGCGATGACTGCGCGGCGCCGTCTGATGGCACAGCATGAGATCGAGACCGTTGGCGCCAGGCTGCGCGACATGATGCCCTGGATCAAGAAGAACCGGCTGGTGGATCAGAGCAAGAACTGATCGATTTCATGGCTTGCGGAGTGGAAGGCAGTCAAGCTGCCTTCCGCCTTCTTGGTTCCTGCCCGTTTTCACTTCATAGCGCAATGCCCGAAATCAAGCCTCGCAAGACCTTGTTCAACCCCGAATTGCGGCGTCGAGGCATTTATGTATTGCCGAACCTGTTTACCACGGCGGCACTGTTCGGAGGTTTTTTCGCCATCGTGCAGGCGATGAAGGGCAGCTTTGAACTGGCTGCGGTGGGTATTTTCGTGGCTATGGTGCTTGATGGCCTCGATGGGCGGGTGGCGCGTATGACGCGCACGCAAAGTGCGTTCGGGGCGGAGTACGATTCGCTGTCCGATATGGTCTCGTTCGGTGTCGCCCCAGCGCTGGTGACTTACGCGTGGACGCTCAAGGACATGGGTCGACTCGGCTGGATTGCAGCCTTCATCTACTGCGTTGGCGCCGCGCTCAGGCTGGCGCGCTTCAATACGACGCTGGAAGTGATCGATCGGCGTTATTTCCAGGGCTTGCCAAGTCCGGCCGCCGCGGCTCTGGTGACCGGATTTTTCTGGGTGATGATCGACAAGCAGATTGCCGCTGCTGACGTGCGCTGGCTGGCCTGTGGGCTGGTGATTTTTGCCGGAATCTCGATGGTATCCAATGTCCGCTTCTACAGTTTCAAGGACGTCAACCTGCGGCGCAGCGTACCGTTCATCTTTGTTGTCGCTATTGCGCTTGGCTTTGCCGTGCTCTCCTACGATACGCCGGTTGCCCTATTTGGTCTTTTCGTTGCGTATGCTCTCTCGGGGTACGTCCTGGCGCTGATGCAACTGCTCCGGCGCAAGTCATCGCCGCCGCCAGTGGCTTAGCTCGGCATCGCTCGTCTTACGACGCGAAGCATCTCGCAATTTCGGTCGGTGACCCAGCCAGGGTAGCCGTTGCAGGGTAGTTCATCCTTATCTCCGGAGTCAGCACATGAAAGAGCACTTGGTAATTTTTGATACCACACTGCGCGACGGCGAACAGAGCCCAGGCGCTTCAATGACCAAGGAAGAGAAGCTGCGCGTCGCGCGCCAGCTTGAGCGCATGCAGGTTGACGTGATCGAGGCAGGTTTTGCGGCAGCTTCACCCGGAGACTTCGATGCCATCCAGTCGATTGCAAAAGTCATCAAGGGGTCAACGATCTGCTCCCTGGCCCGTTCCAACGAGAATGACATCCGTCGTGCCGGCGAGGCGATTGCGCCGGCAGCGCGGGGACGTATTCATACGTTCATCGCTACCAGCCCGATCCACATGGAGAAAAAATTGCGCATGACGCCAGACCAAGTGGTCGAGGCGGCCGTGCGAGCCGTGCACTGGGCGCGCGAATATACGGACGATGTCGAGTTCTCGGCTGAGGACGCAGTGCGTTCGGAGGTCGATTTCCTCTGTCAAGTTTTTGCGGCGGCCATCGACGCGGGCGCTACTACCATCAATGTTCCCGACACCGTTGGCTACAGCGTTCCCTCTGTGTGGGGCGATCTGATGCGCACCCTGATCGAGCGCGTAGCGGGGGCAAACCGGGTGGTGTGGTCTACCCATTGCCATAACGATCTGGGTATGGCGGTCGCCAATTCGCTATCGGCGGTGTTGGCCGGTGCCCGTCAGGTCGAATGTACGATCAACGGCCTGGGGGAGCGGGCAGGCAACGCCTCGCTCGAAGAAGTAGTGATGGCGGTGCGTACCCGCAGTGACCTGTTTCCGGTACAAACGCGTATCGATACCACGCAAATCGTTCCTGCATCAAAGTTAGTCTCTCAGATTACAGGCTATCCGGTGCAGCCCAACAAGGCCGTCGTTGGCGCCAACGCGTTTGCGCACGAATCCGGAATTCACCAGGATGGCGTTCTCAAACATCGCGAGACCTACGAAATCATGCGTGCCGAGGACGTAGGCTGGGCTCAGAACAAGCTGGTGCTTGGCAAGCACTCGGGACGCAATGCTTTCAAGTCCCGCCTGTTGGAGCTGGGTGTCGTTCTTGACGGGGAGGAGGCGCTGAATGTCGCTTTTGCCAGGTTCAAGGAACTGGCCGACAAAAAGCACGAAATTTTCGACGAAGACCTGCAGGCACTGGTTTCGGATGAAGACCCGACGCTTGATGGCGAATATTATAAGTTGGTATATTCACGGGTTTGTTCGGAAACCGGCGAAACGCCCGCAGCGGATGTCACCCTGACGGTCGGTGGTGTCGAGAAGAAGGCATCGGGGATGGGCAGCGGTCCAGTCGACGCCGCATTCAAGGCGATCGAATCGATCGCTAGCAGCGGCGCAGAATTGCTGCTTTATTCGGTCAATGCGATTACCACGGGTACCGACGCACAGGGCGAGGTCACCGTTCGTTTGGCAAAGGCAGGCCGCATTGTCAATGGCAATGGTGCCGATACCGACATCGTCATTGCTTCGGCGAAGGCCTATCTCAATGCCTTGAACAAACTGCAGTGTCCCGATCGGTTGGACCCGCAGGGCGACGTCTGACGGCCAGCGTGGGGCGGGCGTGGTTCAGCGTGCCGAGGGGCGGGTCAGTCTGGCACAGGCAACGCTGGCGCCAAAGAAGATCAGCGCCAGGATGACTTCGGCAATCGCCAGCCACTGCCCGGTACCCTGTTCGGTGGTGGCGCGCACGATGCCCTCAGTAAAATAGAGCAGGATCAGCATTGATGCCCACTGGTATGTGTAGCGGCGACCGTGCAGTATACCGAACAGCGGCGCTAGCAGCGGCAGGCACTTCAGGGCTAGCCAGGAACCGCCAGGCTGGACCGGTGCGAGGCGCAACTCCCATGCGAGACACAAAAAAATCAGTGCAATCAGGCTGCTGCATGCCATCAGGTAGAGACCGCGGCGCATCAGGTGTCAAGCTTCAGGGCGATGGTCGCGAGTCTTCGCCCCTGCGCGAAAGCGAGACGCCGTTCTTCATCACTGAGTGTCGGGTTGCCTTCACCACCAGCGACATGGCTGGCGCCATAAGGAGTCCCGCCACTGCGGGTGGTGGAAAGTGCCATCTCGGTATAAGGCAGGCCGATAAGCAGCATGCCGTGATGAAGGAGCGGCAACATCATCGACAGCAGCGTACTCTCCTGTCCGCCATGCTGACTGGCGGTAGAGGTGAACACGCAGGCTGGTTTTCCGGCCAGTGTTCCGGCAGACCATTCGGCCGCGGTACTGTCCCAAAAGTACTTCATTGGTGCAGCCATGTTCCCGAAGCGGGTTGGGCTGCCGAGCGCCAGCCCAATGCATTCCGTAAGATCGGCAGCTTCGACATAGGGCGCGCCGGCAGCAGGCACTGTCGGCGCGCTGGAGCTGCACTCCGACGAGACCTTGGGGACGGTGCGCAGACGCGCCGTTGCGCGCCCGGTTGACTCGATGCCGCGGGCAATCTGCTGAGCAATGGCGCGCACTGAACCGCGATGGCTGTAGTAAAGAACGAGAATCTCAGACATCACTCTATTTTATAACCACCTTATGTTTCTCTCTCATTTTCCTTGGCATCGTTTTGCGGCGCGCGTCCTGCATCGCTTTGTCGAGGAGAACTTCGATCAGATCAGCGCCAGTCTTGCCTTTACCACGCTGCTTTCATTGGTGCCGCTGGTCGCGGTTGTCCTGAGCATTGTCGCGCTTGTTCCCTTTTTCCCGAGCATGGTTGAGCAGCTGGAGCTTTCTCTGGCCCGCAGCCTGCTGCCGGAGCGCGGCGCCGGGATGATCATCGCTTACATCCTCGAGTTTTCCCAGAAGGCAGCCGAGGTCACTGCGATTGGTTCGCTGGCTTTGGTGGCGACTGTCCTGATGCTGTTGCTGACCATTGAGCGCGCCTTCAATCACGTCTGGTCGGTGCGGGAGACGCGCCCCTGGTGGCGGCGCCTGCGTTTGTTTGCCGCCTTGGTTGCCTTGTGGCCGGTGGTGATTGGTGGCGTGCTGCTGGCCACCTCTTATGCCGTCACCACTTCGCTTGGCGTTTTGGACGAGCTGCCGTGGGTCAGACAAATCCTGTTCAAGGCACTGGGGTTGGTGATTGCAAGCTTGTTTCTTGGCGGGCTTTACCATGTACTTCCCAATACTCGGGTGGCGACGCGCGACGCAGCATGGGCCGGTTTACTTGCCGCGCTGGGCTTCCTGCTGCTGCAAAAGGGATTCGAGCTGTACCTATCAAACTTTCCAACCTACACTGCTGTCTACGGTACCTTTGCGACGCTACCAATGTTCCTCTTGTGGCTCTATCTGTCGTGGGCGGTGGTGCTGCTGGGTGCGCTGGTTGCGGCAACCCTGCCCGAGTTCAGGGATACTGGAAATCGTCATTTGCCTCCCTAACGGCCAAGACTTTGCCAGGTATCCCCCGATCACAGAAGTCATGACCGTTTCCTTCCTTGCATGTTGCATTCCGGCGTACCCGCCTGAATCGCTCGATGGGCCCGTAGCAGTGCTCCGCAAAACCCCGCCTTTGCTCTGGCAAGTGGGGGAAGGGTAGCCGTGAGTCACTGACGCGACTTTCACATTAAAACGGGTTTTGTACAGATTCGATCGACATGATCTCGACGCTGCCGGTTTGTTCTTCAATGCCGGTCCTGCTGACTTCACGCACACTGATGTTGTTGCCCTCGATCAGCAGAAGCAGTTTATCGCGCTCCTTCGGCAAGGCTCCCGTGGCGACCACTAGCGACTGACCAGAACGAAGCTTCGGGATTTCCGGCAGAATAAGTACTCGCAGATACTCGGTGCCCGTGTCATGGGAAGGCTGGGCGAGAATGGCCGGGACTGCCTTGGGCGCGAGAATCTGCAAACCGAGTTCAAGATGCTCGGGGTTCTCCGACAAAGCCCAGCGGACCAGGCAGATCTGCCAGTTCTGGTCAAAGTCTGTGCGAATCGCGACCACATTCCCAACCGATAATACCCCGGTGTTGCCGGTGACATGCATCACGGCATAGCCCTCGGGACTTTCATTGGTCACCATCCATGTCGATACGTTGACACTTGCCGGATCTTCTTTCTTGCCGATATGCCACAGTCCATCAATGCCTGTACCGAGGAGTGCGCGGTGGTTCTGTCTGCGGCGAATATAGCGGCGTTTTCCCAGGTCGCTCCAGCGAGTTGCGAGGCGACCAAGAACACCGCGTCCGGCTGACGTGCCTGCAAAGTCCGGCAGGTTCAGTTCTGATGCAGAGGTACCCGCATCGAGTTGGGCGATTTGAGCCCTGAGCAGCAAGCACAGGCGCACGCACGAAAAACATTCAAGCGGAGCTGCTGGTCGAGAGAGGTTGCGTAAGGCAGAACATGCGGCTACGTCGCGCGCGGGATCAATCCAGAAAGTTGCCGGAGTAGCGGACACAGCCGTGGAGATCGGTTCAACCTGGTCGGCAAAGCGTTCAAAGTAGTCAGCAAGGAACAGGACTTCCTGTGGCGTTAGTGACGCGGGCTGAGCACAGCCGAGCAGGACTGCCGAATAGTAGACATCCTGCAGCTTGCGTGAGGCGCCTCTCGGGACTGCTGTATCCACCTGCAGACGTCGCACCCTTGCATAGGTCTGATGCAGTTGTTGCCAGGAGCCGGTGGGGGCTGGACAGGCAATCAAGTGACTAATCAATAGCTGTTGTGAAAGGGCTTGCAGACTCCGCCAAAGTGCCAGTTCAGGTGGCCGGGCAAGGAAGGGTTCTTCCAGCAGTGCCAGCATATCGTCAGCGATCATTTGCAGAAGGTTCAGAACGCCATTGACGATGCGGCGTGTCTTGCGTGGTACAGGGAGCACCAGGTCACGGGTGAGCGACGGGAGCAGGCGGGTGATGACCGTCATGCCGCGTTTGTACAGGCGGTCAAGCGCATGAGCGCGTTGTACAGGTGTGACTCTGACCTCGCGTAAGGCCTGCAGATGGGATCGCAACATCGGCAGTTCGTCGACAGGCTGCGGTGCCGCTGGCGACGTGAGCCACTGGAGAATGCTTCGTATGTCGATCTGATGCACGGCATTGCGAACTGTGCCAGAAGTGTTAAAAGCAGTTTCGGTCATCAGCAATCTGCCAAAGGAGTTGGAGTTTGCATCATTGATGCTGTCAGCCTTGTCATGGCCCGCTCTGTAGAGGCACAGGGCAGCTACCGCGAAGCTCCAAAGCATCTCATAAAATCAGTATCTTGTGTCACCACGGTGGTTACGCGGATTATACCTGCGAGTACAAACTGGTGGGCAAGCGAAGTTTCTGTTGCCGTGGATTCCGGCACCTGGCGGATATCTGTCCTCGTGATCGCGAGACGCCGCCAATCTACGCATCTATTCTTGCTTTCTTGCTATAATTCCATCTTTTTCCTGGATTTGGAAGAGATTGACATGGTTGTTATTCGCCTAGCCCGTGGTGGTGCCAAAAAGCGCCCCTTTTACAATATGGTGGTCGCTGATTCGCGCGCTCGCCGCGATGGTCGCTTCATCGAGCGCATCGGTTTCTACAACCCGCAGGCTGCAGGCAATGAGCAGGGACTGCATATTGCGACTGATCGCCTCAGTTACTGGCAGCAGCAGGGTGCCCAGGCTTCTCCGACAGTTGCTCGCCTGCTCAAGCAATCGATCAAGGTGGCAGCAGCCTGAACCCTGGCTGTTCTTGCGTGTTCGATACGAGCGGAGTGCTTGCCCAGGAATCCCCGCCTGCCGACATCATTGTCCTCGGCAAGATTGTCTCTGCCTGCGGGCTGCAGGGCAGGATGCGCGTGCACCCGTTTGCCGACGATCCGCTGAGCTGGTCGCGACTGACTCACTGGTGGGTTGGTCGGGAGGAAGATGCACTCAATCTGTGGCGCCAGACTAAACTGCTCAGTTGCCAGCTTCGCAACGGTCTGCTGCTTGCCAAGCTCGCATGCGTGGCTGATCGTACCGCCGCTGAAGCAATCAGCGGTGCTCTGGTGGGCGTACCACGCGCAGCCTTGCCGCCGACGGCAACCGACGAATACTATTGGGCCGACCTCATCGGGCTGTCCGTACGTAATACTCGCGATCAATCGCTGGGTCGGATTCTCGGTTTGATCGAAACGCCGGCCAACACCGTGCTGCGGGTTGGAGATGGCGAGAGTGGCGAAAGACTTTTGCCTTTCGTGGCTGCAATCGTGCTGGATGTGGACATCTCCGGGCGATGGGTTCGCGTTGACTGGGAAAAGGATTGGTGATTCCATCAGAGGTGAGGTCGTTGATTGTTGATGTCGTGACCTTGTTTCCCGAAATGTTTGCCGTGCTCACGCAGTCAGGGGTGACGCGCAGGGCGCTGGAAACCGGGCGCTGGAGCCTGGGCTTGTGGAATCCGCGTGATTTCACTTGCGACCGGCACCGTAGCGTTGATGATCGTCCGTATGGTGGCGGACCGGGGATGGTAATGATGCCAGCGCCCATGGAAGCGGCCATCGAGGCGGCACGTGCGCGGCAGCAGGTGCTGGGTGTGCCTGCCAGCCGCGTCATCTGCCTGTCGCCGCAGGGCGCGCTGTTGACTCATGCGCGGGTGCTGCGAATGGCACAGGCCGGTGAAGGACTGCTGTTGGTTTGCGGGCGCTATGAAGGAATTGACGAACGGGTCATCGCGCGCTGTGTTGACGAGGAAATTTCCATCGGAGATTTCGTCCTCTCGGGGGGTGAAATCCCGGCGATGGTGCTGCTGGACGCAGTCGTCAGGCAGTTGCCGGGGGTACTGAACGACGCCGAGTCGGCACAACAGGATTCGTTTGTGGAGGGCTTGCTGGATTGCCCGCACTATACGCGGCCGGAGGAATACGCCGGGCTGCGGGTGCCGGAGGTGCTGCTCTCTGGGCACCACGAGGAAATACGACGATGGCGCCTACAACAGGCGCTGGGTCGGACGTGGCAGCGACGTCCCGAGTTGTTGGCGGGGCGCACGTTGTCAAAATCGGAAACGCAACTCCTGGTGAAGTTTCAGGAGCAATGCGGTCAGGACAATAAGTAATTTGCTGGCATGGAGTTCAACAATGAATCTGATCGAGCAACTTGAGCAGGAAGAAATCGCCCGTCTGGGCAAGGTCATACCGCCGTTTGCACCAGGCGACACAGTCGTCGTCCAGGTGAAGGTGAAGGAAGGGGCTCGCGAGCGCCTGCAGGCTTACGAAGGCGTGGTGATCGCCAAGCGCAACCGCGGCCTCAATTCCAGTTTCATCGTCCGCAAGGTCTCGTCCGGCGAGGGTGTCGAACGTACCTTTCAGACCTATTCGCCGCTGGTAGCGGCGATTGAAGTGAAACGTCGCGGTGACGTACGGCGTGCCAAGCTCTACTATCTGCGCGAGCGTTCAGGCAAGTCGGCGCGGATCAAGGAAAAACTGGTCCGTCGGCAGCGCTGAACCCCGACCATTCGGCTGAAACGCGACCAAGTCGGGAGAAACTTGGTCGCGATTTTCGGGGACAGCCTCAAGCGGGAGCCGGAGGAGTCCGCTTGTCGTTTCCGATCAGCGCATAAGCCGAGTGATTGTGGATTGATTCGAAGTTTTCGGACTCGATCACGTAGGCATCGATACGTCGCTCGGCATTGAGACGTGCCGCCACATCGCGCACCATATCTTCGACGAACTTCGGATTGTCGTAGGCTCGCTCGGTGACGTATTTTTCGTCAGGGCGTTTGAGAAGGCCATACAGATCACAGGAGGCCTCCGCTTCGACGAAGCGAACCAGTTCTTCGATCCACAGATGATCGTTGATCCGGACGGTGACGGTGACATGGGAGCGCTGGTTGTGAGCGCCTCGCTCGGAAATCTGTTTTGAACACGGGCAGAGGCTGGCAACGGGAACAGTGACCTTGATAGTAGACTCGATGCGGCCGTGGCAGATCTCGCCAATCAGCGTCACGTCGTAATCCATCAGGCTCTGTACTTCGGATACCGGCGCCGTCTTGTTGATGAAGTACGGAAAGCTCATTTCGATATGACCGGTTTCGGCTTCCAGCCGGTTGACCATTTCACGCAGCATGGCCGGGAAATTCTCGACCGAAATTTCACGTTCGTGGCTGTTGAGAATTTCCACGAAACGTGACATGTGGGTGCCCTTGAAGTTGTGCGGCAGGCCGACATACATGTTGAAGATGGCGATCGTATGCTGGATGCCGCCAGATTTGTCGAGTACCTTGACCGGGTGACGGATGGCCTTGATTCCCACTTTGTTGATAGCGATCTGTCGTGTATCTGTCGAGCCCTGGACGTCGACCATGACGGCAGGGCTGCGCGAGGTTTCGGGTGCGTTCATTGCTGCTCCAGGTAGTTATTTTTGGGTGGCGGCATCGATTCGCCCGAATCCGCCACGCTGCTGTTTTGGCGTGCGCGTACTGCACGGACAATTCCTTCGCGGTCCAGTCCGATTTCGGTCAGCAGCAGTGCTTGATCTCCGTGTTCGATGAAATGGTCGGGGATTCCCAGCCTCAACAGGCGAGCCGAACTGGCGATGTCTTCGAGGACCCGTTCGACCTCGGTGCCTGCACCACCAATCACGGCATTCTCTTCGACGCTGACCAGCAGAGAATGTTCCGCAGCCAGCGCAATGATCAGCTCGCGGTCGATCGGTTTGACAAAGCGCATGTTGGCGACGCTGGCATCGAGCTCTTCGGCGGCAGCGAGAGCCGGCGTCAGCATGCTGCCAAAGGCGAGCAGCGCAACTCCGCTACCGCGACGGCGGATTTCGCCCTTGCCCACCGGTAGTCCGACGAGTTCCTGGTCGATGGCCACGCCGGTACCGCTGCCGCGCGGGTAGCGAACTGCACTGGGACCGTCGAGGCGGTAGGCGGTGGTCAGCATCTTGCGACACTCGTTCTCGTCGGACGGAGTCATCACCACCATATTGGGAATACAGCTCAGGAACGAGAGGTCGAAAGCGCCATGGTGGGTGGGGCCATCGGCGCCGACCAGGCCGCCGCGGTCAAGTGCGAAGACCACCGGTAGATTCTGTAGCGCCACATCATGTACCAGTTGATCGTAGCCGCGCTGCAGGAAGGTCGAGTAGATCGCCAGTACCGGCCGCAACCCCTCGCAAGCCAGGCCGGCAGCAAAGGTGACGGCATGCTGCTCGGCAATCCCAACATCATAATAGCGATCCGGGTAGCGTTGGCTGAAGCGCAGCAGGCCGGATCCTTCGCGCATGGCAGGGGTGATGCCGACGAGTTTCGGGTCAGCCGCCGCCATGTCGCAGAGCCAGTCGCCAAAAATCTGTGTGTAACTGGGCTTGGCCCCGCTCGGACTGCCGGCGATGCCGACCTCGGGCTGAAACTTCGAGACCCCGTGGTAGAGAATCGGGTCAACCTCTGCCAGCTTGTAACCCTGCCCCTTCTTGGTGATCACATGCAGGAACTGCGGTCCCTTCAGATTTTTCAGGTTCTGCAGGGTAGGGACCAGCGATTCAAGGTCGTGGCCGTCGATCGGGCCAATATAGTTGAATCCCATTTCCTCGAACAGGGTCCCAGGAGTCAGCATGCCCTTGACGTGCTCCTCGGCGCGTTTGGCGAATTCCCGCAGCGAGGGCGAAAAGTCGAGAATCTTCTCGCCTGCCTTGCGCGCGGCATTGAAGCTGCCCCCGGAGAAGAGCCGCGCCAGGTAGCGGTTGAGGGCACCCACCGCAGGTGATATCGACATGTCGTTATCGTTGAGCACGACGAGCATGTCGGCGTCCGCCACGCCGGCATTGTTCAATGCTTCAAAAGCCTGGCCGGCGGACATTGCACCATCACCGATGATCGCCACGACCTTGCGCGGCTCGCCCTTGATCTTGGCGGCCAGCGCCATGCCGAGCGCAGCCGAGATCGAGGTGGATGAATGACCGACGCCGAAAGTGTCGTATCTGCTTTCGCTGCGCTTCGGAAAACCCGAAATGCCGCCGTGCATCCGCAGCCTGGCCATGCCGGTGCGCCGACCGGTGAGCACCTTGTGCGGGTAAGTCTGGTGACCAACGTCCCACACCAGGCGATCGTGCGGGGTGTCGAAAACATGGTGCAGGGCGACCGTGAGTTCGACCGTGCCGAGGTTCGAAGAAAGATGCCCGCCGGTCTTGGCTACCGATTCCACTAGGAAGCTGCGCAACTCGTTGGCGAGTTGCGGCAGTTGCTTGCGCTCAAGTTTGCGCACCTGTGCAGGATCGCAGATGGTGTCGAGTAGAGGGTAACGAGTCATGGGTCATCCTGCTGAAGCGCGCGGTGGCGGCCAGAAGTGGGTCTTAGAACTTGCGCTGAGTGATGAAATCGGTCAGTTCAACCAGCCGCCGAGCGCGCACATCGAAAATGACAAGGGTTTCGATTGCCTGTTCCCTGAGATCGGCAGAAAATTTACGTGCGCGGTCGAGTCCCAGCAGGGTGACATAGGTTGGTTTTTCGGCGGCTGCATCCTTGCCCGCCGTCTTGCCCAGCGTCGCCGTGCTGGCCGTGCAGTCGAGGATGTCGTCGACGACCTGGAACAGCAAGCCGGCGCGCTTGGCAAAGCGATCCAGCGAAACACGTTCAGCAACCGTCAGTGCCTTGCCGCACAGTCCACCGAGCAGCACGGCGGCACGAATCAGGGCACCCGTCTTGAGCGCATGCATCAATTCGAGTTCGGGTTGATTGAGTCGCTTGCCGACTGCCTCGAGGTCGATCGATTGCCCGCCAGCCATGCCACAGGAACCGCTGGCGCGCGCCAGCAGGTGCAGCATTTCCAGTTGCCGACGGGGGTCACCAAAATCCTCGCGCGCCAACAGTTCGAAAGCTAGTGACTGCAGGCTGTCGCCAACCAGCAGAGCGGTTGCCTGGTCGTACTCGACATGGCAGGTCGGTCGGCCGCGCCGCAGCACGTCATCGTCCATGCACGGCAGGTCGTCATGCACCAGCGAGTAGCTATGGATCAGCTCGACGGCGCAGGCGGCGATTGCCAATTGCTCTGTCGCAGCGTCGGTCAATTCGCCGGCAGCGAACACCAGCAATGGGCGCACCCGCTTGCCGCCATTCAGGGTAGCGTAGCGCATGGCTTGGTGCAAACGGCCTGGAATGGCCTCGCTGGGTGGCATGCAGTGGGCAAGCGTTGCTTCCAGTCGATCCTGGACACTGAACATCCAGTCCGGAAAGGACAGCCGGTGGGGATTGGCAGGCTGTAAGGAAAGTGTGCTCATCGCGCCTCTCCGCCTTCCGATTTGAAATCGCGCAGCGTGCCATTCTCGAGAATCTGGATCTGGCGTTCGGCATCGCTGAGTTGTTGCTGGCAGTGCTGGAGCAGCTCACTACCGCGTCGATATGCAGCCAGCGATTCTTCGAGCGGCAGGCGGCCTCCCTCCATATTCTGAACGATCTGTTCGAGTTCGGCGAGTGCTGCTTCGAATTTCAGTTCACCAACAGCTGCGCCCACCTTGCCGGAGGTGGCATTGTCTGCAGGGTGCCCGGAATTTGGTTGTGGCATCGGAAACGCTCGGCTCAAACTGGCGAAAATAGCCTATTAGTGGGCTTCTGGTCAAATGAAAACGATGCCTCCATGCTTCCCGTGAATGATTGACAACGCGATTTTGTCATCTGTCGAGTAAAATTGCAGCTTTATCCCTGCCAAACCAATTCCAATGCGTACTACACGGTTTTTTCTGTCCACGCTCAAAGAAGCCCCCTCTGACGCCGAAGTCATCAGCCACCAGCTGATGCTGCGCGCCGGGATGATCAAACGGCTGGCGGCTGGGATCTATACCTGGATGCCGATCGGGTTGCGCGTGCTGCGCAAGGTCGAGAAGATCATCCGCGAGGAGATGAATGACGCGGGGGCAATCGAGCTGTCGATGCCGGCAGTGCAGCCAGCGGAACTGTGGCAGGAATCCGGGCGCTGGGAGAAATATGGCCCTGAACTGCTGCGCTGCAAGGATCGGCACCAGCGCGATTTCGTCATTGGTCCAACGCACGAAGAGGTAATCACCGATGTCGTGCGCAGAGAGGTGAAGAGCTATCGCCAGTTGCCCGTGCACTTCTACCAGATACAAATCAAGTTTCGCGACGAAATCCGGCCGCGTTTCGGGATCATGCGCGGTCGCGAATTTCTGATGAAGGACGGATACTCGTTCCATAGCAGCTTCGATGACCTGCAGCGCGAATACCGAAACATATTCGACACCTATACGCGGATATTCACTCGTCTCGGACTGAAGTTTCGTGCCGTTGCCGCCGACACTGGTTCGATCGGCGGCACCGGATCGCATGAGTTTCACGTTCTGGCGGATTCCGGCGAGGACGCACTGGCGTATTGTCCGGATTCGGATTTTGCTGCCAACGTCGAGCTGGCCGAGGCCCTGGCTCCGCCGGATGGGCGATCCGCAGCAACTGTCGACCTGCAGAGGGTTGCTACACCAGACCGTATCCGTTGCGAGGATGTCGCCGCATTCCTCGACATTCCGGTGACCAGGACGGTCAAGGCCATCGCCATCATGTTGAATGACGCGGCAGCAGGATCAGCGCGGTTGGCGCTGATCCTACTGCGCGGTGACCACCAGTTGAACGAACTCAAGGCCCAGAAGACCATCGGCGAGTTCCGTTTCGCGCGCGAAGACGAGATTGCCGCAGTGCTCGGCAGTCCGCCTGGCTACATTGGTCCTGTCGGTATTGCCAACATACCGGTATTCGCCGATCGCAGTGTGGCGGTGATGAGCGACTTCGTTTGCGGCGCCAATGCGAAGGGTTTCCATCTTGTCGGCGTCAACTTCGTTCGCGATCTGGACGAGCCGACGCTGGTTGACGATTTCCGGAATGTCGTCGCCGGCGACCGGTCGCCGGATGGCCGGGGTACGCTCGAATTGTGTCGTGGCATTGAAGTGGGGCATATCTTCCAGTTGCGCAGCAAGTACGCCGAGGCACTCAAATGTAGCTTTCTCGACGAAAGTGGTCAGGGCCAGGTCATGGAAATGGGTTGTTACGGCATTGGCGTGACCCGCGTCGTTGGTGCGGCCATCGAACAGGGGCATGATCAACGCGGCATCATCCTCCCGGCGGCGATCGCGCCGTTCCAGGTGTGCATCGTTCCCATGGCTTACGCCAAGAGCGATACGGTACGGGCAGCAGCCGATGCCTTGTACGCCGAACTGATGCACGCCGGTATCGACGTTCTGCTTGACGACCGCAACGAGCGTCCGGGTGTGATGTTCGCCGAAATGGAGCTGGTCGGCATCCCGCACCGTGTGGTGGTCAGTGAACGCGGACTTGCGGCAGGAAAGTTTGAATACAAGGGCCGGGTCGACGCCGAATCACAGATTCTGCCGATGACCGAGATCTGCCAGTTCCTGAAGAACCGTCTGTGCGCTGCATAACGGTACTGTTCGTGCTCCTGTTGCCAATGGCGGTACACGCCGGCGCGCAGAAGTATGAACCCCTTTCGGCGAGTGTGCAGTCGGCTCTGTCTAGAACGGTTTCGGATCGGGCGCCACCAAGGAGCTCGTTTCAGGATGCGATGGAGGCGATCGACTGGCTGACCGAGATGTCACGCCGGCTTGAGAAGCGCATTCCTGACCGTGAAGCCCGTTTCGAATTCCTGCGCTCGGTGCACTACGAGGCGATGCGTGCAGGCCTTGATCCTCAACTGGTGCTGGGTCTGATCCAGGTCGAAAGCGGTTTCAAGAAATATGCGGTATCAAGCGCCGGCGCGCGGGGCTTTATGCAGGTAATGCCATTCTGGATCAAGCTCGTCGGAACCAGCGATGACAACCTCTTTCATTTGCGCACCAATCTTCGTTACGGCTGCACCATCCTTCGCCACTATCTCGACATCGAGCGTGGCGACCTCTACCGCGCGCTGGGCCGTTACAATGGCAGCCTTGGCCAGCCCGCATACCCGAACATGGTACGCATGGCCTGGCAGAATCAATGGTCCTATACGAAGAGCAAGCTGGCACTGCGTTGACCGGGCGGAACCAACCGGTACGCGGCATCATCGCATCCCCGGCAGCATCCCCTTGATACCACGCATCAACTGCGCCATGCCCCCTCTGGAGAACTGCTTCATCATTTTCTGTGCCTGTTCGAATTGTTTGAGCAGACGGTTGACCTCCTGCACCTGAACTCCGGCACCCATGGCAATGCGGCGCTTGCGCGTAGCCTTGAGCAACTCGGGTCGGCTGCGCTCGGCGGGAGTCATCGAATTGATAATGCCTTCGATCCTTGCGACCGCCTTTTCCTCGCTGCCTGCGGGTAGCTGACCGGCTCCCTGTGAGAATTGCGCCGGCAGCTTCTCGATCATCGAAGACAGACCTCCCATCTTGCGCATCTGGCCGATCTGGTCTTTGAAGTCATTGAGATCAAAGCCCTTGCCCGATTTCAGCTTCTTCGCGAACTCAAGCGCCTTTTCTTCGTCGATGCCCTTCTGCGCATCCTCGATCAGCGATAGCACGTCGCCCATACCGAGGATTCGCGACGCCATCCGCTCCGGGTGAAAGGCTTCGAGGCCCGTCAATTTTTCGCCGATCCCGGCAAACTTGATCGGTTGGCCGGTGACGTGCCGAACCGAAAGAGCGGCACCCCCACGCGCGTCGCCATCGAGCTTGGTGAGGATGACGCCAGTCAGCGGTAGTGCATCACTGAACGCTCGCGCGGTATGGATGGCATCCTGACCGAGCATCGCATCGACCACGAAAAGAGTCTCGATGGGCCTTATGGCGGCGTGAATATCGGCAATTTCCTTCATCATCGCCTCGTCGATTGCCAGCCGACCTGCGGTATCCACGAGCAGGACATCGTGGTAGTGCCGCTTTGCCCAGTCGACCGCCTGGCGTGCGATATCGACCGGCTGGTCGGTCGTCGCCGAAGGAAAGAAATCGGCACCCGCCTGTGACGCAACCGTTTTCAACTGTTCGATTGCCGCCGGGCGGTAGACGTCGCAGGAAACCACGAGCACCTTTTTTCTTTGCGTCTCGCGCAACATCCTGGCGAGTTTGCCGACCGTGGTGGTCTTGCCGGAACCCTGCAGGCCGGCCATCAGAACGATTGCAGGTGGCTGCGTGGCCAGATTCAGCCCTTTATGAGCCTCGCCCATGAGCTGGGTAAGTTCGCGATGAACAACTCCGACCAGTGCCTGTCCCGGGCTCAGAGAGCCGATCACTTCCTCGCCAACCGCCTTTTCCCGAACGGCGGCGATCAGAGCCTTGACCGCGGGCAAAGCGACATCAGCTTCGAGCAAGGCGAGGCGTACCTCACGCAAGGCATCGGCAATGTTGGATTCGGTCAGGCGTGCTTCGCCACGCAAGGTCTTCATGACGCGGGCAAGGCGTTGGGTCAGGTTGTCGAGCATTTGGATTCCAGCTTGGTGTAGACTTCAAGAATGTCAGACATTCTACTTCAGCTTCTGCCGCACGTCCTTGCAGCGCTGCTCTACGCTGCTCTTGGCATTCATTTCTGGCAGACGCGCTGGCGCGAAAGCAAGCAGCCGCGGCTTACCCTGCCGATGCAACCTTGGGAGCGCGCAGCCATCTTCGGCGCTTTGGTGGCGCAGGGCATTGGCCTTTACTCAGGCCTGTTCAGTGCCGGTGGCATGCGCTTCTCATTCAGTTTTGCGCTCTCCCTGATGCTCTGGCTGGCGGTCCTTATCTACTGGCTGGAGAGTTTTCGCGCACGCATGGATGGCCTGCAGCCGATGGTCCTGCCGCTCGCGGCGCTCGCGGCCCTGGCCCCAGCGCTGTTTCCGCAATTGCGTGAGGTGGCCAATGCCAATGCCTGGGGCTTTCAACTTCATTTTCTGACGGCAATGCTCGCCTACAGTCTATTCACGCTGTCCGCACTGCATGCCGTGTTCATGGGTTTCGCCGAACGTAAGCTGCACCAACGGGCGGTCACCAGAAGCCTGAGCAGTTTGCCGCCGATTCTGACCATGGAAGCGCTGTTGTTTCGCATGATTCTCGTCGCCTTCTGCTTGCTCACGGCCGCGCTGGTCAGCGGGGTCATGTTTTCCGAAGCGATATTTGGCAAGGCCATGGTTCTCGATCACAAGACTCTGTTTGCCTTTGCCTCGTGGGGAATCTTTGCTGCCTTGCTGGTCGGGCGTCGCGTTTATGGCTGGCGCGGTCGTGTCGCACTGCGCTGGACTCTGGCAGGATTCATGGTACTGTTCCTTGCGTACATCGGCAGCCGCTTTGTAGCCGAGGTCCTGCTCGGTCGACTATGAATCTGTTGCGTAGGCGATGGCGGAGGAGTTGCGAGAGCTGGCTCTTTCGCCGTTGAAGGCCAGGCGGGCGACCGTCTCTGACCGCTGCTCTGAGAGTATCCGCGAATATTCCTTTCCAAGAGAAACCTGAGGAGCAAGAGCATGGACAAGCCAGCTAACCCGGTGGGATGGTTCGAAATCTACGTTTCCGACATGGCGCGTGCGCGCGTCTTCTATACGACCGTCTTCGGGCGCGAACTGATGGCACTGCCGGAAATCGGAGATGGTGGCGAGATGTACGCCTTTTCCTGGATTGAAAGTGCAGGGGGTGCAGCCGGTGCGTTGGTCCGGAACCCCATGGCCAATCCGGGAAAAGGCGGTACGATGGTGTATTTTTCCTGTCACGATGTCTCGGACGAATCTGCTCGTGCCGTGCAGGCTGGTGGTCGCCTCATCCAGCCGAAGATGCCGATCGGACAGTATGGCCATATTGCCTTGATCGAAGACAGCGAAGGCAACATGATCGGTCTGCATTCACTGCAATAGAGCGGTTTCGCACAACGCGAGCGCAGCCAAAGACTGCGCCTGCTCCGCAGGTATTCTCACCTGACCGTTGCTACGTCGGCGACGGCCTCCCAGCTTGGCATAGAAGCCAACAGCGTCGCCACTACGAAGGGTCAGACAGGTTCAGCGTGGAATGACGCGAGCGTTCTCGCCGCTGCCTTCAACATACACCCGCTGACCCTGGCGAAGGCCCGGATTGCTCGGCTGTGTCACAGAAATCAGCACGCCGTTGGCCACCCGGACAATGATTTGCTGGCCCTGGACAGGCTGTTCGTACTTTTTCTGGACTTCGTTGCCGACGAACGCGCCGCCGATGGTACCGAGCACCATGGCCACATCGCGACCGCTGCCGGCACCAATCAGGCTGCCGATCCCGAGGCCGGCCACGCCGCCGACAATGGCGCCAACCCCCATATGGTGATTGCTCGGCAACTGCACCAGGGTGATCTGTTCGATCACACCGTTACGGATTTCCATGGGCTGGTCCGCCTGCATCCCGGGTCCAACGCAGGCGGTCAGGAACAAGGCGAGGGCGAAGGCTGACAGGAACGACGAGACTTTTTGAAACATGTTGGATTTCCTTAGGTGATCTCCGCCAATCCTTCTACCAAGCAAGCCGGTCGGATCAAGATGTCCCACTTGGGTAGAAGCGGGTTTCGTTCCAGTC
>NZ_JDST02000015.1:0-38251 GCF_000584975.1 Candidatus Accumulibacter cognatus
TTTGCGGAGATCACCTAAAACCAAATCGAGGCAGCTTCTGCCGATAAAAAATGGCTGGTCGGGGATATCCCATCCAGCCATCATTGGTAACTGGCAGGCCATAAAGGCCATGTGCCAGTGGATTACTTGCCGCCGATAACGCCAGCCTCGTTGGCAGCGGTGTTGTTTTTGCCCACTGCAACGGCCGTTGCGTTCTTTTGCGATGCCTGGATTTTGGTGTTGCCCTGAATCTGGGTCCCACCCTTGATGGCACCGGTCGTGTTCTTCGCGGTGTTGCCTTCACCAACAGCAACCGCTGTTACGTTCTCGTTTTTAGCCTTGATGTCGGTATTGCCCTGAATCTGAACACCTTGAGCATTCGGCGAGGACATGCTGCCCTTTGGGCCAGTCTGGGAAGCTTGACCGAAAGCAGCGGTAGAGATGACAGCCGAAGCCAGAGCGATGATAGCGAATTGAGTACGCATATTTGTTTCCTCCATTATGGAAATGATGAACTATGGGCAGGCGAGTATTCTTACTTACCGCCGATGACGCCTGCTTCGTTGGCAGCGGTGTTGTTCTTGCCCACTGCAACGGCCGTCGCATTCTTCTGCGAAGCCTGAATCTTGGTGTTACCCTGAATTTGGGTTCCACCCTTGATGGCACCGGTAGTATTCTTGGCTTCATTGCCTTCGCCGACAGCGACCGCCGTCACGTTTTCGTTTTTAGCCTTGATGTCGGTATTGCCCTGGATCTGCACGCCCTGGGGGTTGCTGGAACGCTGGGTTTGTTGAGCGAAAGCCGGGGAGGCAACGATGGCAGCAGCAATCATCATAGAAATCAGACGCATGTGAGTCTCCTTGTTCAGTATAAAAGTACGACGAAAGAATCAACCAGTTACTACCTTGAATACGACGCGACGATTTTTCGGATCGCGCGCGTCGAGGTTCGGCATCGTTTCGGTCGAGCCCTTGCCGACTGGCACAAAGCGCTTCCGATCGATTCCGTTTCGGGTGGAGATGAAATTCACCACCGCATTAGCGCGGTCGCGAGACAGCGCCATGTTCTTGTCAAAATTACCAGCCACGTCGGTGTGTCCTTCGACGATGACACAGCGATCCGGTGACAGCGCCAGGACTTTGGCGATCTGGTTCAAGGTGCCTTCAGAAGCAGCAGAAACCATTGCACTACCCGCATTAAACTGGATGGCAAAATCCACTCCCACCGTGCGCACATCAGGAGGTAGCGAGCCGCAATCTCGTGAGCCTGCAGTCGAGGCAGCAACTTGAGCAGCGGGCTCGGCCGCTGGAGAGGTGGATTGCTGTTGATTGTCAAAAACAATTGCGCGGGTACGCTTCTGCTGTGGCATGCCTGTTTCGGAGGGCATGCTCATCGCGCGCTCCAGTTCCCTGAGCTTCTCTTCATCCGAGGCAGCCTGGGATAGACCCACGCCGGAGAGCAACATCAAGCCGATCAAAACCCTGGAAATGTTGTTATTCATTGTGATCTCACTTGCAAACGTTGATGACTTCTTTGGTTGTTACAACAATGTCGTTTTTGCGACCGCCCCGGTTATCGTTGGGTTGTGTCGTTCCGACATTGACATTACAGGTGCCTTGCTTCTTGCTGCCGACATTGACGACCTGCTTCTCATCAGTCGGTGTCTTCTGGCCTTTGGCTTGTTCAGACCAGCGTTTAGCCATCGCACTATTGACTTTTTGATTTCCATGCGCGTCCAGACCCTGAACAGCATAAGCATCGAGCATGCTGAAAGTCATCGCAGAGGCGATGGCAAGACTCATCAGTAGCTTATTTGCAATCATCACTGACCACTCCTCCAATATTGGTACAAGCTTTTCTGTTTCGCCCAATGGCAACCGTCGTCACGTTGCCGGCAGCGACATTCACTTTGGTGCTGGTCTTCTGGTCACCCTGAATCACACCAACCCGATTCTTGGCAACGTTGTTGTCTCCAGAGGCAACCGCAGTCATGTTTTTTGTGGTTGCATTGATTTCAGTATTGCCCTGAACCTTGGTCCGCTGACTGGTCTGCGCGAAAGATGAACCGGCGAAGATGGTCAAAGTTGTCAAAGCAATTATGGTCAGGCCAAGCATTTTCATTTCATGCCTCCCGGTTAGCGCAGGGGTAATCGGATGGGCGGACTCCCGCGACGAAATGTTTCTCGCATCGATTGCAATTCCGCATCTGAAACACCGAGCTTGCGAGCACTGAATGATTTGGGATCCGGCGTGAACATCAGATATGCCTGCATTTCGTTGATCAGGAGTTCCTCGTGATTAACCGCATAATTGAAGTTCATGAGAAACCGCTTGAAAAGTTCCCTCTGATATTCCGTCAAGGTTTCGTGCCAGAAACGCTGGCAGTATTTGGCGTAATGCGGGTTTGTATAATACTCGCCGTGGGCAAGTTCGTGCAACAGAATGGCATAGCGTGCGCCTGGTGAAACCATCGGCTCACCCACTTTCCGGTCCTGAGTCTGCGGTATGGCAAGCACGACAACGCCCGGTTTCATGGCTTGGTAAAAACCCCGCCAGAAACGCGCCAGACCCTGTTCAATCAGGAACTCGCGAATCGCAATTTCTTCAGGGTTCAGTTCGATCTTGTCACGTAATGAAAAATTGAAGAACTGCACCAGTTCGGAGATCAGGACGTCATGACCGAAAGCAAAGTCGGCCTGTGTGCGGCGTGCAGCCTCAACATAGCGAGCCAACTCCTGATTGCCGAGCACCTTTGGATAAGCCTCTGTGGTCTGTTGTTCAGTAAATTGGGTAATGCGGTTGAAACTGCGGCCCTGATAGGTCAAACCTGGAAAATCGAATATGTAAATGTCGGGATTATCGGCGATCTGCCAGACTGTCAGCTCTCCACTGCGGGTCTCGAGAACCTGCGTAAAGTCGCCCTGCACGGCGTCCAGCGCCCAAGCCGATTGCAACATGGCCATGAGCACGCTGGCTCCGAGCAGTTTCCTGATGTATCCGGCAGTGTTGTCAAATCCAGATTTCACTTGTCAATTCCATTCGGATCGTTCGAGAAGTTGTCCCGCGCAGTACAAAGCAAAGCAACTTGGGTATGATTATCGTAGCGTAGTTCTGGTGCGTGTCAGCTATCAGCAACTATGGGTTTATTGGAAAACCTATTCACGGGGGATGAGGCGATATGCCTGGGCACGTGATATATTGTTACGAACTTCGACCTGCCGCAAGGAAGTCGGCGCACCAATCGAGCCCGATACCCACGGATAAACCAGCAAAGCACCTGTCCGTGGACGGTCCTGGTTGTAAACACGCCATGCGTTGCTTCTCTGCATGAGATAGCCCGGCTCTGTCTGCGCAAGGGGAACGAAGCGTGACGTTAACCCCCCAGGAGGTGGCGGCATCACGACATTATAATCGACAGCATTATAATCAACGATAATTACCGCCTGAGCCGAAGATACCAGCAAGCTCATGGTAAAAATGCCCAATAGGCTATTTTTCATGAATTGCGACATTGCCATCTTTTCCCCACTTGATTACATAGGTTTTGCCTGACTTCCTGGAGGTATAGGGTGATTTTCCTTTTGGGACCTTTTCCCCATCCACAAATACCTCCCCATTAATCACGGCAACACCCTCCATCTGTACATCCGGGTCAATGGTGCCCGCCGTGTTGCTGGCAACCGAACCACCCTTTCCTGTCTGAACTTTCACGCCAAGCCCGGACACATCAACAGATACTTGCGCCTGTGCAACCATTGCAACACCGAGAATGGCAAGAGAAAGGAGCGCCCACCATTTCATTAATATCTCCATATTTCACATCTATTAATCGTATAACGCATTGGGCAAGTGTTCGGTTGACATGAAAGTTCACCTACAACGAACTTTGACTTGCTGCCCATTGCGAAAGATATGCACGATGCTGCCTGATATGGTGTCGTCCCCAATTCTCCCGGAAACATTGTCGACATCATGGCAAGTCACCAGAGGAATACCGTCCCGACCGACGTGGCTCAAATCGATGTCCTGAGCGTTCCCCGTTCCGGTATAGGCACGTGCGCGATTGCGTTGCTCAGTTTGGCGCGGTTGGCCGCCATCGAATCCGGCAACCCCGGAAGAGGATGGTGGTGGCGTAGGATTGTCACTGCCTGATTGATATGCCCTAGCCTTGTTGCGGTTTTCGAACGCTTTCTCTTCTATTGGTGCGCCGCCACGAGGAGCAAGAATCCCGACTCCCTCATCCTCCGGGTTTGCCGGTGCTTCGCCCTGATAGCGCACTGCCTTCTCACGCTGCGATTGCGAAGTCGATTTCGAAGGGGTCTTCTCCGGCCCAATGATCAATTCTGCTAACAGCCAGGCCTTCTCCGCCTGGCTCTCTGACGCCATGGCCATGGGTACCAGAATTGGGAGGATCAATGCACTGTTCAGGAGAAGTCTGTTGACCAGGGAGGACATGGCGATCTCGTCGATTAGCGGGTAACCGTGATGTCGACGTAACTGCTCATGGCAGTCGGGTTACCTTGACGGTACTGGCTCACGACTTCATCCAGCGAGCGAACAGGCAAAGGAGCCAAATCCCGGGCACCTTTCAGGTTACCCGGGACAACCAGTTCACGGTCAGCACCGATACAGGCAACCCGCTCCTTGCCAGGTTGATCGAAGCGAATCCGGAACCCGCCGCTGGGAAGCCTGACGGTGCTGCCAGAGCGCAAGGTCGGATTGCCAAAGAACTGGTTGGGAAAAATCCGTGCCACGGAACGATTGATATCTTCGTAGTAGCAATATACCGTGCCATCTCCCGTCAAGGATAGCGACATATTCAGGAACTCTCCGACCTTGTAGCTTGGCTTGGAACCTTTGTCGCTGTCGAGATTGACCCGGAATGCAGCGGCGGGGACAGCCTGCGGCGGGGGAAGTGCTACCGGCGCAGGCGCAGGCGCAGGAATCGGCCGGGCAGCCGCTGTTTTAGCCGGTGGCGTGCTGGGCACATAAGCCAGGTTGTTCTGGATGTCATCGAGCAGGCTGGCGTAAAGATCGAAGCTGATTCGCCCATCCGCCACCAGATTGTTCTGTGCCTGGTATTCAAGGATGGCATCCTTCAGCGTGTCATTCATCTTGCCGTCGATCGGGCCATTGTAACGGTTCATGCTGCCACCCAGCTTGCGCTGAACAAAAGTGATCCTTTCGTTTTCTTTCAGCGTTTCGTAGGTTTCCAGTGCCTGCTCGCGGATCACCGGATTGGTGATGTCCGCATCCAGGCAACGCCAATAAGGCACCTGGGTGAATTGACCCAGGGTTTCGATCAGGCCGAGCTCAAGCAGAGTCCGCGTCGTCGCACCCAGGCCTTCCGAGCGGCTGAAGTCGAGATTGAAAGAGAGGCCGACCTTACCCAATTTACCTCCCGCTTCACCGGATTTGCCGGTTTTGATAATGACCATCGTATTGGAAGTGCTGGTTTGCGGAAGAATCTTTCGAGTGGCCGCATCGCCGATACTCATGTCCATGCTGATCAGGTCATAGGAGGCATCGGAAGAGAAACCAAAGTCGAAGAAAGCGGCCGCCAAACCGAAACCACTGTTCTTGCGAATGGTATTGTCATCCATCTGGGTGATCGATCCCCGAATGTAGTAATCGGGGATTTTCATCATGGACTGGCCCTTGGTGTCGAAAAGTCGTGCCAAGTCGTCACCGCCGCCATGAAAGTCGATAAACTCAAAGGCGTTGCTCTTGACCGTCATTTTGGCGATGGCGGTAATCAGCATTTCCTTGGTACCTGTGCGCACCTTGCCGGTCTCATCCGGGATGCCGGTCGAGGTCACGACGATGCCGTTCTTGCCATAGGCGAGGAACAATTCATCCATGCATCGCAAGGCCTGGGAAAAATTGGTCACCGTCTTGATGGCCGGGGTCTTCGGGGCGGCAGCGTTGGAAACGGTTGCTGCCGGGTCTTGCGATTTGCCGAGCACGTCCTGCGCCGAAGCAAGGTTGCAGAACAGCGCCAGTGGAATCATCGTTAAACCGGGGATCAGTTTCGACATAGTTAAACCTTCTTGATGAAATCGATCGTTCAGCGCAATCGAAAAAAATTGCGTCCAATAGCATACTCTACCACCAAGAGATAGCCGTCTAACAAGGAAATATTTCACGATTTGTTTGTATCAGAACGACCCAGACGGGTCTTCCGTACTCGGCAAACCGTCTTCGAGAGCTTGCCATCCCGCTGCCCGGGGGGAATCGATCGACTGCTGTCGTGAGCGACAGCAGTGCGTGGTGTGGGAGTATTCAGCGTGTCAGCAGCATCAGCATCAGCAGATTGGCGAAAAGCGATATGCTGGCAATGATTCGCCAGGTGAGCAACGGGTTGCGTAGAGCCAGCGGAGTCACTGGAGGTCGGTTGAGCGGTCGGGTGGCACCGCGTTCGAGCGCCAGCAGGAATTCTTCAGCGGTTTCGAAGCGCTGCGCGGGATCTTTCGCAACCGCCTTGAGCAAAATGTTCTCCAGCCAGCCTGGGATATCCGGACGGTAGCGCGTCGGCGCCAAGGGTTCGCCAAATTTTGGGTGCTGAAAGGGTTCGACCTCGCCATAGGGATATTTGCGGGTCAGCAGATGGTAGAGCACGACACCGGCGGCATAGAGGTCATGCGTGGTACTTGCCCTTCCACCCGAAAAGAGTTCCGGCGCCATGTAGCTCGGTGTGCCAGGATTGCCTCTGTCGATTTCGTCTTCGGACAAACTGATCGCAACGCCGAGATCGAGAATGCGCAGGCGGCCGTCACGCCCGAGGTGAATGTTTGCGGGCTTGATGTCACGGTGGGCGACGTCGAGGCGGTGCAGCGCCGAGAGGCCCTTTATTAAACGGATGCCATGCAGGACGGCATCCGCAACGGTAAAATGCATGTCGGCATCAAGCATCCGCTGCAGCGTCCCACCCTCGTGCCAAGTCTGCAGGTAATACAGGCAACTGCGTCGTTCGGCCGGGAGCAGTTGCGGGAAGAAAGGCGAGACGATACGCCGGGCACGCCATTCTTCCATGATCAATGCTCGAATTTCGTCGGCATCATCGGCGAGTTCTGGACGCAGTGTCTTGAGCACCAGAGGTTGGCCGGACAACAGGTCGGTGACACGGTAAAGCAGGGTTGCTCGCGAGTCGTGCAGCACTTCGTCGATGCGCAGACCATCGAAGGTCTGGCCAGGCTTGAATCGGGGCGGCAAGGGCAGGCGCGACGTGCCTTCGAGCGAGTCACGCAGGTTTTCCGCAGGCAGTTCGGCGACGCGCAAGACCACGGCGCTGGCATTGTCCTGGCTGCCCGACGCCAGCGCCAGGCTGGTTAGCGATGCGGCAGCCTGCTGCGCGTCGGGATGTGCGATCAGCACACCACAGATGCGCTGCTTGTCGAGTACGCCCCAGACGCCGTCGGAGCAAAGCAAGAAACAGTCTCCCTCCTGCAGTTCGCCGTCAACAAAATCGAGATGGAAGTGACGGTCGAGGCCAACTGCCCTTGACAGAACGTTCCTGAGTTCGGGGTGCTCCCATACGTGGTCGGTTGTCAAGCGCCGGCAGACGCCATCGCGCAGCAGATAGAGGCGCGAGTCGCCGACATGTGCGCACACGTAACGTCGGCCGCGCAGCACCAGCGTGGTGAGTGTCGTCGCCATACCGGCGAGTTCGGGTTGCCGGCCGGCTTCGGCCATGACCCAACGGTTGAGCGGAACGACGACCTTTTCCAGCGCATGCGGCACGCTCCAGGTCTCGGGTGTCGCGTAATAGTCGGAGAGCAGGCTACGTACGGTGTACTCGGCGGCCTCGCGCCCGCCCTTGTGACCGCCGATGCCGTCGGCAACGGCCGCGATCAGGCCCTTGTTCTCAAGATCTGCGCCGTACGGGGTGACCATGCCGCAGAAGTCCTCATTACGTTCGCGAGGACCGGTCAGCGAGGAGTGACCAACGTCGACAGTCAGCGGCATGCGGGCTTGGCTCCGGAAAGGAAAGGGCGGCAGGTCGCAATGTACCGTGCCGCCCGCGCGAAGAAAACCACCGGTTCAGATTTTGGCTGCCGTCAGGTGCGCAGCACCCCAAGTCGTGCGCCAGCGGTTCTTGACCCCCGAAAGGCCGGCGAAAGCCAATAGAGCCAGTGCGGCAAAGATCAGGAAGCCGATCTGATAGCTGCCGGTGATCTGCTTAGCGTAACCAAGCGACGATGCCAAGTAGAAGCCGCCGACACCTCCGGCCATGCCGACCAGACCGGTCATGACACCAATTTCCTTGCGGAAGCGCTGCGGCACTAACTGGAAGACGGCACCGTTGCCCATGCCGAGCGCCAGCATCGCGCCGACGAAAGCAAGCAGCGCCATCCACGCCGTCGGCAGGCCCATGCTGACGACGCCGAGGAAGGCCGCCGCCAGAAGGTACATCACCGACAGGCTCTTGATGCCGCCGATGCGGTCAGCGACGTTGCCGCCAATCGGTCGCACCAGTGATCCGGCAAATACGCAGGCGGCAGTGAAGAAGCCGGCGGTCTTGGCGTCGAGCCCGTACTGGATATTGAAATAGATAGTCAACGACGAGGCGAGGCCGACGAAACCACCGAAGGTTACCGAGTAGAAGAACATGAACCACCAAGCGTCGGTGTCCTTGAGTACTTTCAGGTATTCGGCCAGTGATTTCGGTGCCGGGCACTCGGGCGCGTCCTTGGCGGCGACCAGATAGAAGATGAAGACCAGAACCAGAGGGATCAGCGCCAGACCGAAAACGTTGCTCCAGCCAAAAGCAATCGCCAGGCTCGGTGCGATCAGCGCCGCGAGCGCCGTTCCCGAGTTGCCGGCACCGGCGATCCCGAGTGCCGTTCCCTGATGCTCGGGCGGATACCAACGAGAAGCAAGCGGCAGTGCGACCGCGAAAGAGGCACCGGCGACACCGAGGAACACGCCGAGGATCAGCGTCTGCTCGTAGCTGTGGATACCGAAATACCAAGCGAAGAACAGTGCAACGATGACGATCACCTGGCCGATGGCACCGGCCAGTTTCGGTTTCAGGTGGTCGACGAGAATGCCCATGAAGATTCGCAGAATGGCACCAGCGAGAACCGGAGTGGCGACCATCATCCCTTTCTGTGCGTGCGTAAGGCCAAGATCCTTGGCGATCTGCACGCCCAGAGGTCCGAGCATGACCCAAACCATGAAGGCCAGGTCGAAATAGAGAAAAGCTGCCAGCAACGTCGGCCGATGCCCCGCCTTCCAGAATGTCTTGTCCATGCTTTTATCCCTTCAATTCAGAGTTGTAGAAAAACCGTTCCGCTGTCGATACGGACGGGGTAGCGACGTGTGCAGCCTTCGTCGGGAGCCACCGCTTCACCTGTATCGAGGCGCAGTTTCCAGCCGTGCAGCGGGCAGGTCACCTGGTTGCCATGTACGAGTCCCTGCGACAGCGGCCCGCCCTTGTGCGGGCACTGATCGCGCAGTGCAAACACCTCACCGCCCGAGGTGCGGAAGATGGCGATATTGCCGCTGGTCGAGCGCACTACGCGGCTGCCCATGCGCGGGATTTCGTCAAGCTCACAGATCGATTTCCATTCAGCCATTTCTGTTCTCCAATCCTTCATACCGAAAGCAGTTCATACTCGTTGTGCTCGACACCGGCAATACGCTCGGCCCAGGGATCCTTGGCATCCTTCAACTCGGCCAGCAAGCGCCCGTACAGCGCCCGGCGGTTCTCTTCGTCCTCGACGACGCGCTGCTTGGCGTGGTCGAGTCCGACACGTTCAAGGTAATGGCAGGTTCGTTCGAGGTAGAAACCTTCTTCGCGGTAGAGCTGCAGGAAAGCGCCGGCGTACTCCATCACTTCTTCATCACTCCTGACCTTGACGAAGAACTGCGCGACCTCGGTCTTGATTCCGCCGTTGCCGCCGACGTACAGTTCGTAACCCGAATCGACGCCGATCACGCCGACGTCCTTGATACCAGCCTCGGCACAGTTGCGCGGACAGCCCGAAACTGCCAGCTTGACCTTATGCGGTGCGTACATGTCGAACAGCATCTTCTCGAGCTTGACGCCCATGGCCATCGCCAGTTGCGTACCGAAGCGGCAGTGCTCCAGACCAACACAGGTCTTGACGGTGCGAATCGATTTACCGTAGGCGTGCCCCGAGGGCATGTCTAGATCCTTCCAGATGCTGATCAGGTCTTCCTTCCTGATCCCGAGCAGGTCGATGCGCTGGCCACCGGTGACCTTGATCGTCGGCACTTGGTACTTGTCGGCAACATCAGCGATTCGGCGCAACTCAGCCGCCGTGGTTACCCCCCCCCACATCCGTGGCACCACCGAGAAGGTGCCGTCCTTCTGGATATTCGCGTGTGCCCGTTCGTTGATCAGGCGTGAGCGTGGATCGTCCTTAACCTCTTTCGGCCAGGTCGAGATCAGGTAGTAGTTCAGCGCCGGACGGCACTTGTCACAGCCGTCAGGCGTCTGCCATTCGAGGAAGCGCATGACTGCGTCAATGCTCAGCAAGTGCTGCGCACGAATCGCGTCGCGCACTTCCTGGTGTGAGTAATCAGTACAGCCGCAAACCGCTTTTCGGTTCGAAGCCGCCGGGGTATAGGCTCCGCCAATCGTCGCCGAGAGGATCTGTTCGCAGAGGCCAGCGCAGGAGCCGCAGGACGATGCTGCCTTGGTGTGTTTCTTGATGTCGTCAAGCGTGAACAGCCCCTTTTCCTTGATCGCCTTGACGATGCTGCCCTTGCTGACGCCGTTGCAACCGCACACTTCGGAGCTGTCGGCCATGGACGCCGCTTTGCTGTGACCCTGATGACCGACATCGCCGACATGTGACTGTCCGAATAGCAGATGATCGCGAATCTCATGGATGTCCTGGCCGTCGCGCAGCAACTGGAAGTACCAAGGACCATCGGCGGTGTCCCCATAGAGAACTCCACCAACCAGTTTGTTGTCCTTGATCACCAGTTTCTTGTAAACGCCACCTGCGGCATCATTGAGGACGATTTCCTCGCTATCGTGACCGCCAAAAAAGTCACCGGCTGAGAACAGGTCGATACCAGTGACCTTGAGCTTGGTCGATGTGACCGATCCGGTGTAGCGGCTGATCCCGTAATTGCCGAGATGGTTGGCTGCAACCTTGCCCTGCTCGAAAAGCGGCGCGACGAGTCCGTACGCAACCCCACGGTGTGCAACACATTCCCCGACGGCGTAGATTTTCGGGTCGTAGGTTTGCATGGTGTCGTTGACCACGATACCACGGTGGCAATAGATGCCTGCCGATTCGGCCAGCGTCGTATTCGGGCGAATGCCCACAGCCATCACCACCAGATCGGCAGGGATCTGCAGACCATCCTTGAGGCGGATGGCGGCGACGCGCCCGCTCTCACCGGCGATCAACATTTCAGTCTGTTTTCCTAGCAGGAACTTCAGACCGCGATCTTCAAGCGATTTTTGCAACATCCGGCCGGCGGTCTGGTCGAGCTGGCGTTCGAGCAGCCAGTCGGCGAGATGGACCACCGTCACGTCCATCCCACGCAGCTTGAGTCCGTTGGCCGCTTCGAGACCGAGCAGGCCGCCACCGATCACCACTGCATGTCGGTAGCGGCGCGCGGCGTCGATCATCGCGTCGGTATCGCCGATATCGCGATAGGAAATGACCCCCGGCAGATCATTGCCGGGCACCGGCAGGATGAACGGGTTTGAACCGGTAGCCAGCAGCAGGCGGTCATACGGCGCTTCGGTGCCGTCCTCGGCGATCACCCGGCGCAGAACGCGGTCGATCCTGCTCACTTTTTTGCCGAGGTGCAATTTGATACCGTGCTCAGCGTACCAGCTATGATCGTTGAGAATGATGTCCTGGATCGTCATTTCGCCGGCCAGCACCGGCGAAAGCAGGATGCGGTTGTAGTTGGGGTGCGGCTCGGCACCGAAAACAGTGATATCGTACTGATCGGGGGCGATCTTCAGCAATTCCTCAAGCGTGCGTACGCCAGCCATCCCGTTGCCGACCATCACCAGATTTTTCTTGCCCATCTTCATGGCTCCCATTGATACGTCCTGATGGCCAACCTCTAGCAACAACCGTGCCCGAAATTTCTGCGCTGATTTTTCATGCCTTTTGATCTACCCTGCACCACCGCCGATGATGCGACGCACAATTTCAGGGCATGCTGCTGCATTCTGGTGCGGTGATGTAGGTGGTTGCCGGCATACGACAGTGGCAATCGCCGGGCATGCGGGTTGGCAGGATGTCGACCGCAGCCTACGCTTCGGGCCACCACTAAAAGGCAACTTTTTCACGTCCGCACAGGACATATCCGGTTAAAATGTTTTTTGGGTTGATCGTATTGTCGGATATGCTGTCCGGCTTGCCGGTGCAGCCGGCAGCCATTGGAAAAACCGGGAGGGAATCAATGAGTCGAGTCTATGCCGCGGCAGCGTTGACGCTGCTGGTGACGCTGCTGGCCGGCTGCGCCGCCAATCCGATGCGACAATATGACACCGAGCTCAAGGAAACCGTGAACCTGGTGAAAACCGGCGCCGTCAAGCAGGCGATCGAACAGGTCGAGAAGAACAACACCACTGGCCCGCTGACCCAGGACAAGGACATTCTCTACTACTTCGAAAAGGGCGAACTCCTCAGCCTGGACAAGGACTATGCCGGAAGTCGCGACACCTGGCTGCAGGCCGACGCCATCATCCAGCAATGGGAAGACGAATACCGTACCAATCCACAGAAGCTATTCGGTGATATCGGCAGCTACCTGATCAGCGACAAGACGCGTCGCTACGACGGTCAGGACTACGAGAAGGTCATGCTGTCGACGCTACTCACCCTCGACCATATTCTCCTCGGCAACGCCGATCTGGCTCGCATCGAAATGAAGAAGACCTACGAGCGCGAGCAGTTGATCAAGTCTTTCCGCGAGAAGGAATACGACAAGCTCAAGGAAGAGGGCGACAAGCTCAAGGTTGATAACGACCCCAAGCGTCTCAAGGATTATCCGCTCGCCGAACTCGACACACCGGAAGTCCGCGATTTGAAGAATGGCTACCAGAATGCCTTCGCGCACTTCCTTGCCGGCTACTTCTTCGAAGTCACCGGCGAACCTTCGCTGGCCGAGCCGGGCTACCGCAATGCGCTGCAACTTTCACCGAACAAGCTGCTCATCCAGAGCAGCCTGAAAAACGTCGGCAAGCGCAAACCTGGGCCGCGCGAGTCGGACGTGCTCTTCGTCGTCGAATCGGGATTCGCGCCGTCGTGGAAGTCGATCACCCTCCCGATTCCGGTGCCACGCAAGAACGGCTTGGTGGTCACGGCACTCTCGTTCCCTACCCTCAAGGCGGAAAACCGCGGCTTCGTTCCCCCGGTATTGACGGTCGCCGGCCGCCAGTTGCCGGTCGAAACGCTGAGCAACCTCGACACCATGGCGCGTCGGCTGCTCAAGGATCAGATGCCGGCGATCATTCTGCGCACGATAATCCGTGCTGCGCTGAAGGCCGTCGCCGAGGACCAGGCGAACAAGGCGTCGCCGATCCTCGGTCTCGCGGTTGGCGTGACTTCCGTGGTTACCGAGCAGGCCGACGACCGCAGTTGGCGCACCCTGCCAGAGCGTATTTCGGTGGCGCGCGCGATCCTGCCACACGGTCGACAAACGGTCGAGTTCCAGACCGGCGCCGGCGCTTACCGCACCGAGGTCAACATCGGCAGCCGCTTCACCATCGTTCCGATTCGACTCACCGGGGGTGCCGTCTATGTCGGGCAGCCGAACGTCGCCATAGAAAGTGCTCAGTCGACCAGTAGCGCTCCCGATGCCCGTCCCCAGGTGCGTGGCGTTCGCGGGAAGCCGGCCAAGGCGGCGGCAACCCAGTAATCCCGCAGGAGGTTCTCATGAGACGCATTTTCCTTATCGCCATCAGTCTGGTTTTAGCTCTCGCTGCCACCGGCAACGCGCTGGCCGCAACTGAACGGCGCGTTGCGCTAGTGATTGGCAACAACGACTACCAGAACATTACCAAGCTGGAGAAGGCGGTCAACGATGCCAATTCCGTGGCTCGCGAACTCAAGAAGATCGGCTTCGAAGTGATGGCCTACAACAACGTCGGCCAGAAGAAGATGAACCTGGCGGTCAACGAGTTCGTGCAGAAGATCTCCGGCGGCGGGATCGGGATTTTTTTCTTCGCTGGACATGGCTTGCAGGTCAACAACCAGAATTTCCTGGTGCCGGTCGACATGGATTCCCCGCGCAACGAAAACGACCTCGCCGACCAGGCGGTGAGCGTGCTGGCGATCCAGGACAAGATCGCCGACGCCAAGGCCAAGTTCACCCTGCTCGTTCTCGACGCCTGCCGCGACAATCCCCTGCCGAAGAAATCCGGCACGCGCTCGATCGGCGCCACGCGCGGTCTGGCACCTCCACAGGCGCCCAACGGTCAGATCGTTCTCTATTCGGCGGGCGCCAACCAGCAGGCGCTCGACAAGCTGGGCGACAACGACAACAACCCGAACGGCCTGTTCACCCGTGAGTTCCTGCCATCGATCACGCAGCCGGGAATCAGCGCTACTGATGCGATGCGCAGGGTACGCAGCACGGTCACCCAGAAGGCGAAGTCGGTCGGCCACGACCAGCAGCCGGCACTCTACGAACAGACAGACGGCGATTTTTATTTTGTCGCCGGCCCGGCACCGAATGCCACCGGTAAGCCGACAACAACGGTGGTGCAGACGGTCGACCCCAAAGCGGTCGAACTGGCGTTCTGGGACAGTATCAAAAACAGCAACACGCCGGATGATTTTAGCGATTACCTCAGCAAATATCCGGACGGGCAATTTTCCGCACTCGCCAAGCGGCGCCTGGGCGCCACCAACTCGACAGCGACCCGCGGCGGCGACTCCCCGGCCACTGCACCAGCACCGACCCAACTGGCGCTCAGCCAGCCACGACCAGTACCCGAAACTGGGCCGAGCATCGCCAGCAAGATCGAGGAACTGGGCAAGATGGTTTCCCTCACGGTAAGCGACCTGCGCGCCACCCGGCGTGATAACCTGCTGCGCATCCAGGTCGAGATCACCAACACCAGTTCCAGCAACCAGCAGCTCTACTATCGCTTCAAGTGGCTCGATCGCGATGGCTTCTCCGTCTGGGACGATGAGCCATGGAAACCGCTGCTGGTCTATGGCCAACAGAAGCAACTGATCAATGTGGTCGGACCGACCTTCAAGGCGACCGACTTCCGACTAATCCTGCAAAGCCCGAACAACATCAGCAACTGAGTCGTAGTAGGCCGGTAGCGGTGAGCGCTCCTGCCCACGGCCATGGCTTTCCCAGGCGCCACCGATCATGAATCTTGACCGTTTCCCGTACCCGCTCCTCTCTTGCTTACGGGAAAGAGGCGAGGCATGAGTCGCTGACGCGACTTGCATCGCCAACTGGCCGGGCACCGCCACCCCGCCAGACCATTTCGCAACGCGACCGCTCGCAGGTCGCCAACATCGCCATCAGGAGGTAACGCAATGCAAGGTCAATTCAAGTCCGAAATCCGCTTCACCCTACTTGCCAGCACACTCGTGCTGGCCTTGGCCGGCTGTACGACGATTTCTTCACCGACAGTGGGGGGTGGCAATGTCAGCTACGGCGACGCCAAGGCTGTCGAAACGGTCACCACTGACCTCGGGTCGACCGACATCCAGATGATTTCGGAAAAAATGACGCAATCGCTGATTCAGCACCCGCTGATCCAGGACCTGATCCGCAAGCGCCAGTTGCTGATGGCCTCGCCAGTGAAGAACAAGACCAGCGAATACTTCGACACCCGTCTGATCACCGACACCATCCTGACGCAGTTGCAGAAGAGCGGTGTCCGCTACGCGATTGAGGGCGAGGACATGCAGAACCAGGTCGATGAACTGCGCCGGCAGAACCAGAGCGGTCTCTACGACAAGGGTAAGTCGGTCAAGATGGGCAAAATGCAGGGCGCGAAATTCCGTATCGACGGCAGCATCTCGTCGATCGTGAAGAAGAATGCAGACATCAAGGACGTTTACTACAAGATGAACCTGCGTCTGGTCGAGATCGAAACCGGCATCGTCGAATGGTCCGACGAGAAGGACATCCGCAAGTCAGCCAGACGCTAGACGCTCACCCAGTCAAGGCCCAGGAGAACCTGAGATGAATCTCATCCACCTTGCCCGTGCGGGCGTCATCGCGCTCATCGCGGCCAGCTGCCTCGCGGTTGCGGCACCGCAGCCCAAGGTCGCCGTAACCGACCTCGCTTATGAGGAACGTGTCAGTGAGTATTTTCGCGTTGTTTCGGCTTCCGAGAAGTCATCGTTACGTGCTTCCGGCCGCGAAAGTGAGCGCGAATCCGATTATGGCTATGCACGGCGCAGCAGCGGTTCGCTGAACGCCAAATCGGAGAAGAACTACTACGAAGCGGAAGGCACTTACAGCTACATCGATCGCGGCGAGTTACGCAAATTTACCGCGGACATCAAGGGCGAGATGCTCAAGTCAGGCCGCTTCCAGTTGGTGCAGGGCAAGCCTTTCACCGACAGCAAGCATATCGAAAGGCTGTACGACATCATCGCTCGCGTCAAGCAGGGCATGTATCCGGGTGCCGACTATGTCCTCTTCGGCTCGATCAACAGTCTGGAATTCCGCCAGGAAGCCAATCCGATCGACCACACCAACACCGTTTCGCATACGCTCAGCCTGGAACTGGTCGCTGAATTCAGCCTGATCAGCACGCGCGACTACAAGATCAAGGCGGCTTTCAGCGCGATGGGTACCGGCCAGGATGTCAAGCTGCTGAGCAGCCGTGGCGGCCGCGTCGTACTCAACCGGGGCAAGGTCGTTTCCGAAGTCTCGAAGAGCCTCGGTGAGGATGCCGCCCGTCAGCTCGACGAGCAATTGGGCGGTATCCGCAGCGACGATGTGCGCGGCGAAGGCAGCTATCGAATGCGGGAAGAACAAAACCGCGAGGAAGTGATCATTTTCCGCTGAGCAGCCGTTCCCGATGATTGTGCGTCATGCGCTCCCCAGTTGGCGCATCATTGACCCGGAGAGCGCTTCTGTTGCAACAGACAGAAGGCCAGTGCGTTTTCATGTTCGGCAGAAAGTGTCTGATCGGCACGGACGAAATGTAAGCGAAAGGCCTTTCGTGAAGCTTCCGGCGTCCTAGGGTCATAGCCGATGGCGGTGAGTGCGAGCGCCAGATCGAAGCCAACCGGAGCGGGCGGCAGCGGTGCCTCACACCACAGGCCAAAGCCCTGCTCGGCCAGCCGTTGCCAGGGAAACCAGGCGCTCGGATCGTCCTTTCGGGTTGGTGCAACATCGGCGTGACCGATGAAATTGGCCCGAGGAATCTTGTAGCGCTCCCGGATGTCCGCCAACAGGGTGAGCAAGGCTTCCATCTGAGCGTCCGCAAAGGGTTCGTGGCCATTGTTATCGAGTTCGATACCCAGCGACACCGAATTGATATCGGTGAGCCCGCCCCACCACGATTGGCCGGCATGCCAGGCGCGAGCATTTTCCTCGACCAGCTGGAAGATCTCGCCGTCACGGCCAATCAGATAGTGCGAACTGACCTTACGTTCAGGAGAAGTGAGCGTGTGCAGCGCCTGTGCAAGCGTGGAGTTGCCGGTGTGATGAATGATCACCAGATTTGGCCTGCGACCATCGAAGTTGGGCGACGCCCTCCAACCCGCCTGCATTGCCGTTTTCGGCGGCAGTGGCGCACAGGCAGCGAGGATGGCCGCCATCGCCGCTGCGAGGAGGCGAAGGAGCAGAAGATGGCGTCTCAAAGCGGGTAGTCTGGTCTGAGTTGTCTGGTCTTCATGGGGGGTCATCTTCTCGGACGGGTTGAATGCAGAGGGAAGCGCCAGCGTCAGCGGATGATACAACTTGTGATGGTCGATGCGGGGTCAGAAAGCGCAGGAGATGCCCCATGGCTGCTGCGGTGTCGCCGACAAAACGTTCCAGCAAGCGATCCGTGACCGGCGGCGGCACGGTGCTCATCCGCCGGCTAAATAGGAACGACACAAGGGGGGCTTATGCAGCGCCTGGTGATCCGCCACCGCGGCGCCGAATCGGGCAGCGGTTTCGAAGTTCAGCGCGTCGATGGCCGGGGCGCCAAGACGGCACCGGCGGTGCCACTGGACGATCCGCTGTCGCGCGCGCTGCCCGATACCGCGGCCCGCCTCGGCGAAGAACTCGTCTGGTACCTCGAAAGCTACCTCGACTATCCCTACGGTCCCCACCAGAATCGCGCCGAGCGCGTGCAGGCGGCGCTGCAATGCTGGGGCGAGGAGACCTTCACGACGCTGTTCGGCCAGGGCCAGGCGCGCGACGATTACCGCGATGCGACGCGCCACGGCCACGGCGAACTGCAACTGGCGATCGTCAGCGACACGCCGCGCATTCTCTCCTGGCCGTGGGAAGCGCTGCGCGACCCTCAGGTCGGCGACCTCGCGCAGCACTGCCGCATCGATCGCCAGCTCGACAGCGTCGCCGACCCGCCACTGCCGGCCGGCCTGTCGTCCGAGCGCGTCGGCATCCTGCTCGTCACCGCCCGGCCCTAGGCGGGCGACATCGCCTACCGCAGCATCTCGCGTCCGCTGGTCCAGCTCATCCACCAGGAAAATCTGCCGGCGGCGGTCAAGGTTCTGCGCCCGCCGACCTTCGACGCCTTGCGGCGCGAACTGCAGGCGCGCCCCGGTACCTACCACATCGTCCACTTCGACGGCCACGGCGGCTTCGGCCTGATCGGCGTCGGCGGAGCCGACCAGTTCAAGGGGCCGCAAGACAGGACTGGCTGGTGCCGCTGCTCTACCAGCATAACCCGCTGCCGCTCTCGTTCGTCACGCCAGCGCGCCGTTCGACACCCGCCCCGGCACCGGCCAGCGAGCTGCCGGAGGAAGTGCGCCTCGCCGCCAGCCATTCGCCGCACGGCGTCATCGGCCGCGACAGCGCCGTGCTGGGCCTCGAACGCGCCAGCCGCCGCGCGCCGGCCTGCTGCTGCACGGCCTCGGCGGCGCTGGGACTTCGAGCAGTACATACCGCAGGCCGATAGCGACGACCCGGTCGAGCAGTGCCTGTACGCGACGCTGCGCTACGTCGAAGAGGGACTGCCCCCCGGCGCTCAGGCCACTGCTCCATCCGATCGGGCTGCACGCGGGCCACGTCGACGCTGAATACCTGGCCGCCATGGCCGGCGAAGCGCAGCAGCCGTTCAGCGCCGGAGAGACGCGGCAGACGCTCGAGCGCCTGGAGGCCACGTGGCTGCGCGGGCTGGGCAACGGGATATCATTGATTGCAGGTAACCAAAGTCATTCCGCACCCCTTGACTGCGCCACGATCAAAGGTCACCGTCGTGCCGCAGCCTGCTGCTGCTGCCGATCGCTCGATCAGGCAATCGGCAAGGTCTGCATTGGTCCGCTGAAAGATGCGCAAGGCCTTCCAGACGGTTTCCGCGCGCTCCACCACGATCTCCTTTGTGCGCAACAGCGCTTCGAAAGCGTCGGCGATCTGTTGTCGATCAAGGTCGTAAGCTGCGTCCAGCACCCAGCCGAGTTCAACGACAGAGACCAGCGCCACAAACCCCGGCGAC
This sequence comes from Candidatus Accumulibacter cognatus, assembly GCF_000584975.1. Taxonomy (NCBI): domain Bacteria; kingdom Pseudomonadati; phylum Pseudomonadota; class Betaproteobacteria; genus Candidatus Accumulibacter; species Candidatus Accumulibacter cognatus. Next base: position 19,580 of record NZ_JDST02000015.1, read on the forward strand.
TCGACCGAAAGCGACTCGACGAGCCGAGTAGACAGCAGTGACTGCTCGGGATCGTCCTGCATGATGTAGCGCACGAGAACATTGGTGTCCAGGCCAATCATCGGGCGGCGGCACCACGTTTGGCGATCACCGCGTTCATCTCCTCGATCGACACCGTCTTCCGAGGCTGGCCGAACATGCCTTTCAAGGCCGTTACGGATCGCGTCGCAGCGATGAACTCGTAACGTCCGGCGGCAATCTCGACGAACTCCACGCGGTCTCCAACGCCAACGCCCAGCGCCGCTCGCACAGCGGCGGGAACAGTAATCTGGCCTTTGCTCGTAAGGGTTGCGGTGCTCATGGTCGTACCCTGATTGAAGTTTCCTTACTTTAGTGCAAGGGACTTGTCTACGCAAGCTCGGTATCAGCAAGGCAATCAGCAATTCCTTGCGGCAGCTTCCGGCGTCTGCTGACTCTCTACCGACGAGCATGCCTGGAGCGCCGCCTCGGCGCGCCCCATCAATCTACTCACATACGAAACGGACAAGCCCATCTCCCGAGCAATCGCCGTCATGCTGATGCCGCTCTGGGTATGCGCGCACAGTAATTCCTGGGCGCGGCTTTCGCTGCTGCCGAGCCACTGGCTCAGAGTCAGGAGCTGGCTTCGCTGCGGCCTGGGCACATCGCGCGAGACCTCTTGCTGCGGCACCGACAGCGCCTGCATCCGTTCGACAAAGGCCTCGTCACCGAAATAGATCTGCTGGCGCAGTGCCTCGTCCCACAGGCGTACATCGCGGCCGGCGGCAACCAGGGCAACGTAACCTTGCATGGCACGCCGTTCGTCGGCCACGCTGCACACCGGGTGTCCGAGCAGGTAGGCGTGCAGACCAGCACTGTCCAGCCACGCCGGCACCGGCACCTGCCCCACATGCGCACAGTAGCTGGACCCAGGCCCATTGCGCTGGCTGGTCGACCATGCCCGCGCGCACGGGGTTCAGCTCTACATACCGACAGACCTCTCCAGCAGGTAGGCATCGCGGTCTACCAGAATGGCCTTGAAGCGCCCCTGCAGCAGATGGCCGAGCTTCGCGTGGCGCCGGTTGAAGGCTTGCGTGTAGACGCCATTGACGTGTCGCATCAGTTGTTCCCGCTCGCCCCGTCCAAAAAACACATGAGTGACAGAGACCTCGGACGACAGGAGCCCACGCCTTCCCTCCGATATCGCGCCGCTGCTGCAAACGCATCAACCATGGCAGAAGGGAGCGCATCGGCCTGAAAAATTCAAGATCCAAATAATTGAGACATCACGCAAAGTCAACAAGGAAAAACTTGAACATCGAGTGACAAGAGTACATGAACCCTCCTCAAACAGTGCCCATTTGATTTCCGGCGAGCGGGAAGTCCGGCATGGCCGGACCGGGTGGTTTCGTTCACACCGCTGAGTGAACCGGAACGAGCGCGAAAACAGGCCGCCAGCCCATGACCGAACTGCCCCCGCGCCGCCTTTGCACCCTCCATGGCCTTTCGACGACGATGGACTCCATGCCGAAACCGGGCGCGGATCGATCTTCCCGCACCCATGGCGGGGCCGTATCCCCTTCGATCGAAGATCGCTTGCCAGGAGAAATCACATCATGTCACCACGGATCAAGGAAATCGTCGAATCCATTCGCCACACCTTGGGTCTCGCGGCGGCCCGCGTGGCCCCCGGCGCCGCCCGCTGCGGCAAGGCCCTCCAGCATCGTGGCGTCGGCCTGATGGCGCTGGCCATGCTCGCGGCCGGCGGCTACACGCTCTACGCACATCCGCCATTGCTGAGCATCGGACGTGGCGAAATTGGCCTGCGCGTAAACCAGTTCACCGGCGGCTCGACCGAGGTGCGTGCGGGCGCGGTGCTGATCATTCCGCATCTGCACGAACTGCGCCGCTTCTCTCTGCGAGACCAGGTCTACCACCCGACCGGCGGCATCAGTGCCAGCGGCCCGGCGGCTTTTCAGTCGGTGGAAGGGCTCTCGCTCGGGGTGGACATTTCGATACGCTACTCGCTCGACCCGCAGCAGATTTCGGTGATGGCCAGAACCCTGCCCCAGGACATCAACGGGGAAATCGTCGAACCGGTCGTCCAGGGCGTGCTCTACAAGACCCTTGCTCGTTACACGGTGCGCGAGATCTTCTCCAGCAAACGCCAGGAGATCCAGCAAGCCATCGAAACCGAGCTGAAACCCCGCCTGGCCGCCGACGGGATCACGCTGGAATCGGTCACCATGGGCAAGGTAGACCTGCCCCCCGATTACAAGGCCGGGATGGAAAACCTGCTCGCCGAAGAACTGGCGACCGAGAAGATGCGCTACACACTGGAACTCAAGGATAAACAGGTGAAACAGAGCGAACTCGAAGCACAAGCCGAGAAGGTCCGCCGGGAGAAAGCCGCCGAGGCTGCGGGCGAAGAGCAGATCATCGCTGCCCGGGCGCAGGCGGAAGCGATGAAACATGTGCTGCCGTTCAAGCAGAAGCAGATCGAGCAGCGCGGGCTGGAAGCCGAGGCCGAGAAACTGGCGCGCATCAAGGGGGCCGAAGCGAGCGCCCAGGCGCGTCGCATCGAGGCGGCCGGCGAGGCCGATTCGCGCCAGAAACTGGCCGACGCCGAAGCCTATCGCCAGGAGCGCATCGGCAGGATCGCCAGCGAGCAACTGGCACGCGATGGCGCGCTGATCTCGAAGAATCCCTTGCTGATCCAGAAGACGCTGGCCGACAAGCTCTCCGACAAGATCTCGGTCATCATTGCGCCGCCTCCCACTGACGGCGGCTTCATCGGCGCCACTCTGCTCGGCAGCGGCAGGAACGGGCGTTCCCAGGCAGCGAGCCAGGCGGTGTCAGACGCCCAGGGCGCGGAAGAAAGCAGCGAGGGTGGACAATGAGCCTGCTCGCCACCGCGCTCACCGTCGTTGCCATCGTCACCCAGGACCAGGCCGCCCTGCGCGCCGCGCCCAGGGAATCGGCCGTCCAGCAGGCCGTCCTGTGGCAGGGTGACTCGCTCGAAATCCGCGCCACCAAGGGCGATTACCTGCAGGTCTATGATCATCGCCGGGAGCGTGCCGGTTACATCCGCGCGAGCCAGGTTCGCCAGCAGGCACTGCAACCGGAAAATGCTTCCGAGCTGCTGGCAATCGTCCGCTTCCTGCGCGACACGCCGGGAGCGGAAGCACTGGGAATCGGCTATGCCGCCGCCTATCTCAAGGCGGCGCCAGCCGATGCGATCAACGCAGAGGTCTTCGACGCGCTCGGGACTTTCGCCGAACGTCTGGCCAAACGCGCCACCGTTCGCCAGGGGAAAGCCCCCGATACCAGCGTCGGTGCGCACCTCGAAGTCGCCGCGGCCTATGGTGTGCGGATGGTCAGCTTCGAGCGCGAAGAACAGGTTCAGATCTGCTACAACGGCGATGCTTTCCGACGCGTTCTCGCATTGCCGGCGAGCGACCAGCAGAAGGCCCTGGCCGCGCTGGCACTGACCCGTCACGATTGCGTTGCCCCGGCGCTGACCCCAACGGAACGCCTGGCGGTTGACCACTGGCGTGCCGAAGTGCTCGATCGGGTCGAAACCACTCGCCTGCCAGAGGTTCTCAAGAACCGCCTGCACCTGCGCCGGGCCGGCGTATGGGCCAGTCTCGCCTGGCAACGGGCGAGGCGCTCGGAAGCGGGCGCCGGGCCAGTCACTGCGGCGGGCAAGCGTGCGGTCGATGAACTCGCGGCGATCAACCGGAGCGAGCTGGCCGAGACGGATGCGGCCACTTACAGCGACGCCGCGATTCGCGTCGGCGCTTCGCGCTGGGCAGCCGAACCGGCAGGCGCCGTGCTTGCGGCGACGGCCCCCGGCAGTCTCGGGATCGCCACCAGTCCCGGCCAGCCTGGGGAAACCTGCGTGCACCTCGTCGACTCCCGGCACGACGCCAAGCATTCCCTGCTGACGCGTTGTACCTACGGCATCGTCTGGACCGCGTCGGCCGCCGCGCACCCGCAGGGAACGGCTCTGGCGCTGGCCGTCCAGCCGCTCGATGGCTGGCGCGAGATGTGGGTTTTTCGTCAGGAAGCGACTGGTTGGAAGGTCGATGTCGTTCCGCCGGCGACGGTGCAACCGACCCTCGGCTATGTCGAATTCGCCGGCTGGGTGCCCGGCAGCGGACAGATGCTCACCGCTCGCGAGGCGAAAGTGGACGGCCGCTACAAGCTCAGTTTCGAACTGCTCAACCCGGCCACCCTCGAGATCGATCGCTGGGCCGACAAACCGGCTTCGCTGTCTGCCTTCCAGCGCTGGCAGGCGCCAGCATGGAAGGCGCGGACGGTGAGCATTCGCTGATGACGGGTGAAGTTCCGATGGCGCTGTCCAGTGTGGGCTTGCTCATTCTCACCACGCGATCACCACTCGATTGCCTGGCCATCGCGGAAGAACCCTCCGCTCGGGCCGTCGTCCGGCAGCAGTGCCGCCCAGACGATTCCTCGAGCGCCTTCCTCGGCACTGCGGGTGGCGTTCTCGCCCCCCATGCCGGTACGGCACCAGCCGGGGCAGACCGAGTTGATCTTGATCGGAGTGCCTTCCAGCTCCTTGGCGGTGAGGCGGGTCAGCGCGTTCAGCGCCGCTTTCGACATCCGGTAACCCGGCCAGTAGCCACCCATCTGGGCCAGTTGTCCCATGCCGGACGAGACGTTCACAATTCGCCCCCAGCGATTCTCGCGCATCAGGGGAACGATGACCTGAATCAGGCGCAGCGGTGCGAGTGTGTTGCAGGCGTGCGTCGCCGCCACCAGATCCGGATCGACCACCATCACGCTGGCCGCCTGCGGAACCTGGAAATCCGGGGCTTCTAGGAATACGCCGGCATTGTTCACCAGGATGTCGGCGCGGCCGAACTCGCGGCGCAGACGGGCGCCCAGGGCGGCGACGGCGCTGGCATCGGTGACATCGGCCACATGCGGCATCACCTCGTACCCACTCGCGCGCAGTTTTTGGGCAGCGTCCTCGATCGCTTCCGCGCCGCGCCCGACCATCAGCACCATGCACCCGGCGGCGGCCAGATCGCGCGCCACGGCGAGGCCGAGGCCGCGCGCGGCACCGGTCACGACGGCCAGTTTCTGAGCTAGCATGCTTGTCTCCTGTTATTTGAACGTAGAGCCCTCATCATGCAATGGTCTGACGCGCTCGGCAAGCCGCACACTCGCTTTTCCGGCATGCCGCGCATCGTCTCGCTGGTACCCAGCCTGACCGAGTTGCTGGTCGACCTCGGCCTCGGCGAGCGGCTGGTCGGCCGCACCGGTTTCTGCATCCATCCGCGGCCGGTCGTCCGGCGGGTGCCGAAGCTCGGCGGCACCAAGGGTTTCGACATCGACAAACTGCGTGCGCTGCAGGCAACGCATGTGCTGGTCAACATCGACGAAAACCGTCGCGAGGAAGTCGAAGCCCTGGCTGATTTCGTTCCACACCTGATCGTCACCCACCCGCTGGCCGCCCGCGACAACCTCGAACTCTACCGCCTGCTGGGCGGGATTTTCGGGCGCGAAAAAGAGGCCGAGGCCCTCTGCGCCGACTTCGAACGTGCCTGGGCGGCGCTCGGCACGCTGGCCCATGGGCGACCACGGCAGCGGGTGCTCTACCTGATCTGGCGCGAACCCTGGCTCAGCGTCGCCCGCGACACCTACATCTCGCACATGCTGGCTGCCGCCGGCTGGGATACGCTGCCGCAGACAAGCGCCATCCGCTACCCGGAGGTCGATTTGCCGGGGCTGGCGCGGGCGGCCGAGATCGTATTTCTTTCCAGCGAACCCTACCCCTTTCGTGCCCAGGATCTGCGTCAGTTGACAGAACGACTGCCGGGCATCCGCGCGGCGCTGATCGACGGCGAAATGGTTTCCTGGTACGGTAGTCGGGCAATCCGCGGGCTCGCCTATCTGCGCGAGCTGCGCGCCAGTCTGGACGAATCCTGACGACTCTTCAGGACACGCCGGGGGCATCCCCCTCGTCATCCAGCGCCCAGCCCTGGCTGCGCTCGACCGCCCGGTGCCAGCGCCGGAACAGGCGTTGGCGCCCGCTCTCGTCGAGGTGCGGCGTATAGCGGTTGTCGAGCTGCCACTTCTCGGCCAGTTCCACGCGACTGCTCCAGAAACCGGTGGCCAGCCCGGCCAGATAGGCGGCACCCAGGGCGGTGGTCTCGACGATCCGCGGCACCTCCACCGGCACCCCGAGAATGTCGGCCTGGAACTGCATCAGCAGACGGTTGACCGAGGCGCCGCCATCGCAGCGCAACTCCTTCAGGGTGATTCCGGAATCGCGCTGCATCGCCTCGATCACGTCGCGCGTCTGGTAGGCCATGCTCTCGAGCACGGCCCGCACGAGGTGGCCCCGGGTGGTGCCGCGGGTGATGCCGATCAGCAGGCCGCGGGCATAGGGGTCCCAGTGCGGCGCGCCCAGACCGACCAGCGCCGGCACGAAATAGACGCCTTCGTTGTCCGGCACCGACCGCGCCAGCGCCTCGACTTCGGACGCCGAGCGGATGATTCCGAGACCGTCGCGCAGCCACTGCACGGCTGCGCCGGTGATGAAGATGGCGCCTTCCAGGGCATATTCGACAGGCTCGTCGCCAATTCCCCAGGCGATGGTGGTCAGCAGTTTCTCCTTGCTGAGGACCCGCTGGGTACCGGTGTTCATCAGCACGAACGAGCCGGTGCCGTAGGTGTTCTTGGCAAGACCCGCACCGTGGCAGGCTTGCCCGAACAAGGCTGCCTGCTGGTCGCCGGCAACGCCCGCGACGGGGATGCCGTGCGTCCCGAAGAACATCTCCGGATCGGTCGACCCGAAAATGCACGCAGACGGCCGGACTGCGGGCAGGATTGCCTTGGGGATGTCGAGCAGTTCGAGAATTTCTTCGTCCCAGCACAGTTCCTGAATGTTGTACAGCAGCGTGCGCGAGGCGTTCGAGTAGTCGGTGGCATGCGCCTTGCCGCCGGTCAACTGCCAGATCAGCCAGCAATCGATGGTGCCAAACGCGATTTCGCCGCGCCCGGCGCGTTCGCGCAGACCGTCGACCTGGTCCAGCAGCCACTTGACCTTGGTTCCGGAGAAATACGGGTCGATCACCAGGCCGGTCCGGTGACGGATCATTTCCTCCAGGCCTCGCGCTTTCAGCTCGTCGCAATGGCGGGCGGTTCGACGATCCTGCCAGACGATCGCCCGGGCCACCGGTTTGCCGGTGGCCCGGTCCCAGAGCACGGTCGTCTCCCGCTGGTTGGTGATCCCGATGGCGTGCAGATCGGTGGCCCGGACACGCGCGCTACGCAGGGCCTCGCCGATGACCTTGAGCGTCACCTGCCAGATTTCCTCGGCGTCGTGCTCGACCCAGCCCGGTCTGGGATAGTGCTGGGTGAACTCGGAATAGGCCCGACCCTTGACCTGACCGTCGTGGTCGAAAATCAGCACCGTCGTACCGGTGGTGCCCTGGTCGATCGATAGAACGTAGCCTGCCCTCATGGTTCGAGAGTCTAGGCAAGAGTGGACAGCCAGGTCAAGCGCCATCGGTCTGTGCAGTGCGATCCGCTGGAACGGCATGGCGCTGTTAGAATCTGGAATTCAACAATTTCCTTTGCCAGGTGCAGGCATGCAGATCACCCTTACCCGCCCCGATGACTGGCACCTCCATCTGCGCGATGGTGCGGCGCTGGCCGCCGTCCTGCCGCACACCGCGCGCCAGTTTGCGCGCGCCATCGTGATGCCCAATCTGCGCCCGCCAATCACGACCGTCGCCGCTGCCGAGGCGTATCGTGCGCGCATCCTGGCCGCGCTGCCGCCGGGTATGACGTTCGAACCGCTGTTGACCCTTTACCTGACCGACCATACACCCGCCGATGAAATCCGACGGGCCGTCGATAGCGACTGCGTGCACGCCGTCAAGCTTTACCCGGCCGGCGCGACAACCCACTCCGACGCGGGCGTGACGGAGATCGGTCGATGCGCGCCTGCGCTGGAGGCAATGGCCGAACTGGGGATGCCGTTGCTGGTGCACGGCGAAGCGACTGACCCGGCGGTTGACATATTCGACCGCGAGCGGGTGTTCATCGAGTGCGTGCTGCGGCCTCTGCTGGCGCGGCACCCACAGCTCCGGGTCGTTTTCGAGCATATCACGACCGCTGACGCCGCCGACTTCGTAGCCGCTTGCGGACCGAATGTTGCGGCAACGATCACCGCTCACCACCTGCTTTACAACCGCAACGCCATTTTTGCCGGCGGGGTGCGTCCGCATTACTACTGCCTGCCGGTCCTCAAACGCGAGCGGCATCGCCAGGCCCTACTGCGCGCGGCCACATCCGGCAACCCGAAATTCTTTCTCGGCACCGATTCCGCGCCACATGCGCGCGCCGGCAAGGAAGCCGCCTGCGGTTGTGCGGGTTGTTACACGGCGCATGCGGCACTCGAACTCTACGCGACCGCCTTTGAGTCGGCCGGCGCGCTCGACCGGCTGGAGGCCTTCGCCAGTTTTCATGGCCCCGACTTCTACGGCTTGCCGCGCAATGGCGGTCAGGTGACACTCGCACGGCAGGACTGGCGAGTCCCCGAAACCTTCGCCTACGCTGATGACGATCGGCTGATCCCACTAGGGGCTGGCGAATGGCTGCACTGGCGGATGCTGGACTGAGTTTGCCGCCTTTTTTCCAAATTCACCGGAGGAAATTCCCTTGCCACTGAAAAGGCTGCTCCCCTGCTTGCTGCTGCCGCTGCTGGCGGCCTGCTCGGATCAGCGCGCGTCTTTCGAGATCGCCTCGCGCCAGCATTCGCTGACGCTGATTCGTGTGCAGAACGTCTTCTGGGATAAGACCGCCAAGTATGCGATCGTCGCAGCGCGCATGCCCGATTGCATGCGTCGGCACGAGCTGGGACCGGGAGGCGCTGAAAGCAAGGTCGAGGTCTATGCGCCGGGGAACGATGCCTGGATTCTCAAGCAGGGCAAGCGCATGTTTGTCGTCGAGACGCGCAGTTGCGAGGGTTTTGCCAAGCTTGACGGCGAACCCGAGGGCGGCATGGGCCCCTTGCAGGGAACGTTCCAGATGCGCAGCGGAACCCTGACCTTTGTCGCCGCCCCGCGCGAGGCCCCCGCGGCGCAGTGAGCGACCCGCCGCGCGCCTGAATCACAGGCACACGGCCGGAGGGCTTCAGCGCCGCTCAGCAGGCGTCTGCCAGCACCTTGTTCAGCCAGGCCTCGATGTCACGCAATTCCTCAAGGCACACCGTATGCTCGGCGGCGTAGCCATGCCACTGCACCGGGTAGTCCGCGGCCTTGAGCAGCTTGGCGGAACGTTTGCCGAGGTCGTAGGGAATGACCGGGTCGGCACGCCCATGCGCCATGAAGATCGGCACATCGCGGTTCGCCTGCTGCGCTTCTTCAGCCAGGGTCTCGGCCATCGGCAGATAGCACGACAGCGCCAGAATCCCGGCCAGGCGCCGCGGGTGACGCAGGCCGGTGTGCAAGGCGATGACTCCGCCCTGCGAAAAACCGGCCAGCACGATGCGCGCATCCGCGATGCCCCGTGCATTCTCACGGTCAAGCAGGGCTTCGATCTGTTGCGCGGATGTGCGCACGCCCTCCGCCTCCTCGCGCCCCGGTGCAAAATCGACTGAGACGATGTCATACCAGGCGCGCATCACGTAGCCCGCATTGATGGTCACTGCCCGCATGGGCGCGTGCGGAAAGACAAAACGCAGCGCCGGCAACTGATCAAAATCGAATTCGTCTACGATCGGCTCGAAGTCATGCCCGTCGGCACCCAGGCCGTGTAGCCAGATGATCGCGCATTTGGGGGACTCGCCGGTTTGCCGCTCGACGGTCGGCAGCAACTGGCCAGCAGCGGTGGCGGGGGGCGGTTTGACGGTCATGGTAGGGATCCTTGTTCTTGTGGGGGGCGCCATTGTAGCAGTCACTCCCCCTGCATCGACCCGACGAGCCGGCCGCATGTACCGGCACGACGCGACAGGAGCGCGCATGCCGGTTTACCGTAGTTGATCAGACCTTGCGAATCTGGGTCATGATCGCTTTGGCAATGGCCGCCGTGCCGTCCTCGCCGCGGAATTCGATCGGACAGACCACGGTCAGCGCCTTTTCAACCGCACGTTCCAGAATTCGTGCGCCATGTGCCAGCCGGGGTTCACCATGCTGGTCGGCCAGCCAGTCCAGCATCAGCGCCGCCGACAGGATCTGGGCAACCGGATTGGCGATGCCCAGACCGGCCATGTGGGGCGCACTACCGTGCGCAGGCTGAAAAACCGCATGCTTTTCCCCGATGTCGGCCGACGGCGCCAGACCGAGGCTGCCCACGACACCGGCCGCCAGGTCGGAAAGAATGCCTCCGAAAGCGTTCTCGGTCACCAGCACGTCGAAGTCCCACGGCGCCCTGACCAGATTCATGGCCATCGCGTCTACGTAGACGTACTCCGACTTGATCTCAGGGTGTTGGGCGGCTACCTCGGCGAAGACCTTGCGGAAGAAGGCCATCGAAGAGAGTACATTGGCCTTGTCGATGCAAGTAACCTTGCCCGTACGCCGCCGGCTCTTGGCGCGTCGAGAAGCAATACGGAAAGCAAACTCGGAAATCCGGCGGCTGCCGTGGCGCGAGACCTTCATCGTCTCCCAGGCGAGCTGGTCCTCCTCCACCGTCCCTCGCCCGCGCGAGTAGAAAAGCCCTTCGCTCTGCTCGCGAACGATCACCAGATCGATCAGCGCCGCACGCTTGTCGGCCAGTACGCGCGGCAGGCCAGGATAGCTTCGGATCGGGCGCAGACCGGCGTACAAATCCATTTCAACCCGCAAATCGAACTGCGTCGAGATTTCCGTCCCATCGGGGTAACGGACATCCGGCAGGCCAAAAGCGCCCAATAGAACGGCATCGGCTTTCTTGCACACGGCCATGCTTTCATCGGAGAAGGCGGTGCCGGTTTTCTGGTAGAAACCCGCACCACCTTCGAGTTTGCGGTAGTCGAAACCGATGCCGCCCAGGCGCTCCTGCAGGATGTCCAGCACTTGCAGGCAGGCAGCCACGATTTCAGGGCCAATGCCGTCGCCGGGAATGACAGCGATGTGAAAGCGCGAATCTCTTTTCATGGGTTCGGTTGTCCTGGAGGTGCAGCAATGCGGATGCGGTGATCGACAGGTTTTGGCCAACACAATCAGGAGGTCGATGCCTGGCCAGGCAAGTAGCCAGCCCTGCGTCAACTGCAGAGGTCATGCCTGCCTCCTCGCTGTCCACAACCATGCACACTTTAATTAAACACGCCGCGCGGTCAAGGGCTTTTTGCTGCCGGCATCAAATTTGATGGCTCTGGGCACCGAGTGTCGCCCCCGACGCATGCGCCGGAATCGCCACTCGATCCCGCACCCCTATTCCTGCCGGGGCGCGTGGGTGTGCCCTCGTTGCGCCCGACCTACGGCACATGCTAGGGTTGTTTCCCCAATCATCCGTCGGAGGACCATCCCATGGCGTTCAATCCCGCATCGCGAGTTCAGGACTATCTGGTATTCGGAGAATTCGGGGATGTCAATCCGTCGATCACCGACTCCTCCACCTATACATTCCTAAGCCCGGAACGAATGGCGGAGTTGTTCGAGCACGAGATCGAAGGCTGCTTCCTCTACTCGCGCCACTTCAACCCGACCAACAAGTACCTGGCCAGCGCGCTGGAAAGGATGGAGGACGGTGAAGCGGCGCAGGTCATGGCCTCCGGAATGGGGGCGATCAGCACCACCTTGATGACCCTGTGCGGGGCAGGCGACGAGATCGTCTGCGGCCGCAGCATATACGGCGGCACCTATGCGTTGCTGAAGAACCTGCTGCCGCGCTTCGGCGTCAACACGCGCTTCGTCGACCTCTGCAATCACGACGCCGTCCGTGCCGCGATGACGCCGCGCACGCGCGTCCTCTACTGCGAGTCGCTCAGCAACCCTCTGCTCGAAGTCAGCGACCTGCCGGCACTGGCCACCATCGCGCACGAGAACGGTGCCCGCCTGGTGGTGGACAACACCTTCACGCCGATGATCCTGTCGCCGCTACGCCACGGCGCCGACGTCGTGGTGCACAGCCTGACCAAGTTCGTCAACGGCACCAGCGACTGTGTTGCCGGCTGTGTCGTCTCGTCGCGTGACTTCATTGCCCGGCTCAACGACATCAATGCCGGACCCAGCATGCTCCTGGGGCCGGTGCTCGACAGCACGCGCGCGGCGAGCATCCTCAAGAACCTGCACAGTCTGCACATCCGACTTCGCCAGCACGGCAACAACGCGCTGTATCTGGCCAACCGGCTCGAAACGATGGGTTATACGGTGCATTACCCCGGCCTCACCCGCCATCCGCAGCATCGGCTGCTGGCCCGGCTGATGAATCCCGGTTATGGCTGGGGGGGAATGCTCACCTTCGACGCTGGCGATCACGCCGCCGCCAATCGCCTGATGACGCTGATGCAACGCGACAAGGTCGGCTACCTGGCCGTCAGCCTCGGCTACTTCAAGACCCTGTTCACGTCTCCTGGCCATAGCACATCGTCCGAGATCCCGCTCGAGGAACGCCAGGCCGCCGGCCTGCACGACGGGCTGATACGCTTTTCGATCGGACTTGACGAAGATATCTCGGAGACGATGGCGCGCATCGAACGCTGCCTTGGCGAAGCCGGCATCCAACCCGGCAGGTGAGCGACATCGCTCAACCCTGTACCAGTCTGTCTCCGGCAGGCCAGGCGGTCGTCTGCCTCAGGGGGAAGGCGACGGCCATGCCCCCGAAAATTTTTTTCCGCCGCCGATGCGCCGCAAGCCAGTGATTTCACGGCTTTTCCGGAAGTCTGCAGGGCTGTCGGCGAATAACTACATATAGTCTCATGGTTGCCTTTAAACACTATATGCAGTAGCTTTACGTCTGTCCCGCCCTGCAGCCACCGGCTTTTCCGAGCCTGGATCTGCACGTTCAGGCACGCCCATCAGCCGCACCGCGTCGATCCAGCTGGTGCCGGCCAGCCGCACCCATTTCTTTGCATCCATCCTATGGAGGACGACCCATGAGCCAGCTCGTACATCAGCTTCCCCTGTCCGAAGTCGCCGAAGCTCCCGCGATCGTGCCACTCGCCGAACAGGAAATCGCCGCCGAAGTACTCGTCGAAAAATATGCCAAGGGCCATGAACTCACGGTTCACGACGTGCGCCGCCGCGTTGCCCGTGCCCTTGCCGCTGCCGAGGAAGAAAAGCAGCGCGCGCACTGGGAAGCGCGCTTCCTGTGGGCGCAGGAGAACGGCTTCGTGCCGGCCGGACGCATCAACTCGGCCGCCGGCACGACGCTCGCGGCGACCCTGATCAACTGCTTCGTGCAGCCGATCGGCGATTCGGTGGTCGAAATCGTCGATGGCAAGCCCGGCATCTACAGTGCCCTGGCCGAAGCCGCCGAAACCATGCGGCGGGGCGGTGGCGTCGGTTACGACTTCTCGTCGATCCGCCCGATCGGCGCGCTGGTCAAGGGCACGCAGTCGCGTGCCTCCGGTCCGGTATCCTATATGCGCGTTTTCGACCGCTCGTGCGAGACCGTCGAATCCGCCGGCGCCCGCCGTGGTGCGCAGATGGGCGTGCTGCGCTGCGACCACCCGGATATCGAAGTTTTCATCCACGCCAAGGACCATGGCGACCTCTCCAACTTCAACGTCTCGATCGCCGTCACCGACGCTTTCATGCAGGCCGTCGAAACCGATGGCGAAGTCGAACTGACGCACCGTGCCGAGCCCAGCCTGGACATGAAGCGCGACGGCGCCTTCCAGCGCGAAGACGGCGTCTGGGTGTACCGCCGCGTGCGCGCCCGCGACCTCTGGGACCAGGTGATGAAATCCACCTACGACCACGCCGAACCGGGAATCCTCTTCCTCGACCGCATGAACAAGGACAACAACCTCTACTACTGCGAAGTCATCGAGGCCACCAACCCCTGCGCTGAACAACCGCTGCCGCCCTACGGCTGCTGCTGCCTGGGATCGATCAACCTGACCCTGTTCGTCCGCGACGCCTTCAGCGCGCTCGCCGAGTTCGACTTCGACGCCTTCGGCGAAGTCATCGAGGTGTCGACACGCATGCTCGACAACGTCCTCGACGTCACCGCCTGGCCGCTCGCCCGCCAGCGCGAGGAGGCCGCCAACAAGCGCCGCGTCGGGCTCGGCTTCACCGGCCTCGGCGACACCCTGTGCATGCTGCGCCTGCGCTACGACCGTCCGGAAGCAACCGCGATGGGCGCGCGCATCTCCGAATTCATGCGCGACACCGCCTACCGCGCGTCGGTCGAACTGGCGAAGGAACGCGGCGCCTTCCCGCTGTTCAACGCCGAACTCTACCTCTCGGGCGGCAACTTCGCCTCACGCCTGCCCATTGAAATCAAGAACGAGATCCGCAGGCACGGCCTGCGAAACTCGCATCTGCTGTCGATCGCGCCGACCGGAACGATCTCTCTGGCCTTCGCCGACAACGCCTCGAACGGCATCGAACCGCCGTTCTCCTGGACCTACAGCCGCAAGAAGCGCATGGCCGACGGCACGCTCAAGGAATACGCCGTCGAGGATTATGCCTGGCGCCTCTACAAGCACCGCGGCGGCGATGTCGAAAAGCTCCCCGACTACTTCGTCACCGCGCTTGAAATCTCGGCACAGGCGCACAAGAACATGGTCGCCGCGGTTGCCCCGTACATCGACACCTCGATTTCCAAGACGGTCAATGTGCCGGCCGATTACCCCTATGAAGACTTCCAGGACCTCTACCTGAGCGCCTGGAAATCCGGCCTCAAGGGGCTGGCCACCTACCGCCCGAATACCGTTCTCGGGTCGGTGCTGTCGGTCGGGTCACCGTCCGGGTCACCATCCATTGCGCAGAAACAGGCCGAAGACAAAAAACAGCCGCAGGATTTCGTCACCGGCGACGCCAACCGCCGCCTGACCATCAAGACCCTGCCGGCGCCAGTACTCGCCAGCCTGCGCTGGCCGAACCGCCCACACCTGCCGGAGGGCAACATGGCCTGGACCTACATGATCGAGCACACGCACGGCAAATTCGCACTCTTCGTCGGCCAGGTCGATCAGGACGAGCGCCGCTGGCCCTTCGAAGTCTGGGTCAATGGCCCGGAACAGCCGCGCGGTCTCGGCGCCGTCGCCAAGACGCTGTCGATGGACATGCGCGCCAACGACCACGGCTGGCTGGCGCTGAAACTCGAGTCGCTGGCCAAGACCGCCAGCGACGAGAGTTTCGAGATGCCTTTCCCGCCGCATGGCGAACGCAAGCGCATGCCCTCGGTGGTCGCCGCCATGGCCCGACTGATCCAGTTTCATGTCGAACGCCTCGGCGCTTTCGAGTACGAAGGCACGACACCGGTGCTCGACGCGATGTTCAGCCTCAAGGAACCCAAGACCGGCACCGACGGCACCTTGTCGTGGACCGTCGATGTCTATAACCCGGCGACCAGCGAAGACTTCGTCCTCGGCCTCAAGGAAATCACCCTGCCCAACGGCGTCACCCGCCCCTACTCGGTGTGGCTCTCCGGCCACTACCCGCGCGCCCTCGACGGCCTGACCAGACTCCTGTCGCTCGACATGCGCGTCATCGACCCGGCGTGGATCGGCATGAAGCTGCGCAAACTCCTCGACTACCCCGAACCGCTCGGCGACTTCATGGCCTTCATCCCCGGCACTCGCCGCCAGACCACCTACCCCTCGACGGTCGCCTACCTCGCGCAACTGATCATCCACCGCTACGCGATGCTCGGCATCCTCGACGAGAGCGGCCTGCCCAGGCAGCAGATGGGGATTCTGCAGACGCCGGCAGGCAGCACGGCCACGCAGCCGACCCCCGGAAAACTATGTAGCGAATGCGGAAATCTGACGGTGATCCGGAAGGACGGGTGCGATTTCTGTACGGCTTGCGGGGCGGTGGGAAGTTGTGGCTGAGGGAGTGCAGGTACGGCAGGGGGCACTTGCGGGGCTCCTGGTCCCGTCCAGGGGTCGACCAGATTGAGGCGCACCGTGACGCAATTACCGATATTCTTAGTGAATACACAAGGGAGTACTTGAATGGTTTTCAACAGATTTTCTGGATGCAGAATGCGCGAAAAAGGGCTGCTGACGCAAAGTGTTGCGTCAAGTAGGATTGCTACATCACGTTGGACACCATGATCCGTAGCCCACTACTTGTCCCGCTGGCCGATTTCGAGCGTATTTTTCGCACGATACACGGCGTGCTGGTCGCAAAGGGCTTTCAGTCGCCGGAGAAGTGCTGCCAGTTCTTCTCTATCGTCGGGGCGACGATTCTTGACAAGCACTATGGACTGAAGGCTGTCCCTTGCTTTGGTGTGGCGGCGTTTAATGTGGGGCTGCAGAAGCATATAGCGTTCGCAAGCGTTAATGGTTGCCCGTCCGTTAATGGTTTTCATGCGTGGGTTGAATCCGAAGGCTGGATTGTTGACTTCTCCTCCCCGCTTCTCTCGGAGCTCGCAGAGAAGGCGGGAATTGGCTCTTGTGGGAGAAAGATGTTCCAAAAACCAGCGGTGGAATCCGCGCCCTCCATTGAAGAACTTGACTCCGAACTGTCGTTCTATGTGGCGCCTTACCAAGATTTTTCCGCGAAACGAATTGACGCCTTCTTTGAATCCAAGCTGTACGTGGATGTTCTCTACTACTGTGTCAACTGGTACAAACGCCCGCCCCAAAAAATGAATGAGCCGGTACTTGTCGGGCAAAACATAAAGGGGGAACCGGAATGCGCCTTCCTTTCGCCATTCAGGGTCAATGGGGCGTGGTAACTCTATCGTGCATATATTCATGATGTCCAACCCTGCGTTCGAGGCGACCTGCGCGAAAATCCGCGCAGGCGCCTCAACTCCACGTTGGGCGTCTTGATAGCAGCATGAGGCAACGCCTTCTCAACCGCTACGAAGAAGTTACCTACGAGTCGCTGACTCGCGTCTGCGAGTCGAATGGCGCACGTGTTTTCCCAAAGGTCAGACTGGCCGATGTCTTTGCTATCGAGAAGAGCGGGCTCTCTTCCGAGCAGTTCGGCTACGGCTTACGATCGCATTTCGACTTCTTGGTTACCGACAACGACTATCAGCCGCAATTCAGCGTCGAATTCGACGGCCCATTGCACAAGTCGAGCGCCATTCAGCGGCACCGCGATCTACTGAAGAACGAGCTCTGCGAACATTTTGGGCATGGCCTTCTGCGTATCAATTCGAAGTACCTTACACCGGCTTACCGAGGGCTTGATTTGCTGACGTACTTCGTGGATGCGTGGTTCCTAGAGCGAGCATTCGATGAAGCACAAAGGAGTGGGGCCGTTCCATACGATGAGCCGTTCGATATCACATTCATCTATTCCACTGGCAACTCGAACGGAAGGAAGTGGCCGTACTGGCTCACGTTGGACATTCAGACAGAAATGCAAAGGCTGCACAACGAAAGACGTATCGGTCAAATGGCCCCATCTCATCACGTGGGGACGGATAACGATGGCAACTACCGCTGTATGTCTTGGCTGGTCATGGATGCTACGAGCGTGCTTTCTGTCACTACCGGTATGAGAGCCCAGCGGTTTCCTGCCGTCTATGAGAACGAGCTAGTAAGCATGCTCGCGATGTTTGACCTTTATCGCAATCTGCTGTCCGTGCTATCAGGGCCTCGCGCTGCTCTGATGGATCGCAACCGGTTCTTCCAAGAGCGGCTACCGGCTTTCCAACAACGATTTCCGATGGTCAGTGCAGCAAGCGTGGGTGCGACTGTATGAACCGGCGACGCCCAACCCATCATTCCACCGGACCTGCGCGAAAAGCCGCGCAGGCCGGTGAATTCAAACGTTGGGCGTCATGAGTGCCGCTATTTACCGATCAATTCTTCTTGGGCTAGCTCTCAGCGTTTCGGCTAACGCTTGGTCACGCGACTTGGCCGGACATTGGGACTTGAAGATTGAGAACAGAGAGCACCATGTCGTCACTGCTCTCGTTATCGAGTTCACTGCGCATCCGGCTCAGACGTGTGAAGACGGAATCTGGCTCCGTGTCGATGTGGTATCCGCAACTACAGAGGACAGTAAATTCTTCCCGGTGTCAGACCCACTGTCATATAGCGTCAAAAATAACCGCCTAGTACTAGACCGTGGTGGCGTATGCGATGGAGGAGCCTTCCTGCCCGGCGCGCTCAATGACGAAACCATTCGCGGCGAATATATCAGTGGAGCGCGTGGTCTCAGGCTGCTCGGCTTCTTTACATTGAGCAAAAGAAAGTGAACCGAATGACGCCCAACATCACAATCCACCGGACCTCCGGCAAGCTGCGCTTGCCTGCGTCCGGTGATTTTCAACGTTGCTCGAGAAAGGTGGCTGCGTTGATGGACGCAACGGGCAAGGGTATAGCTAGCACATCGGCGTGGGCTGTATAAAGCGTGGAAAATCTGCTCATAAGCGAAGTGTGTACTGAGCGGATGTATAACGCGAGCGTTCATACACACGCCCAGCGCACACTTCGGAGTCAAGCAGATCCCTCTTGGTGGGTCGTTCGGCGGTGGGCATGGAGACCTTTCGGCTTCCCCCGCCCCCTTTCCCGTTCAACGCGTCGCTGGAGCACACTCGCCGCCTTACGGCGTCAAGGTGCTCACCTCCAACGTT